>JAURHO010000068.1 GCA_030833265.1 Crocinitomicaceae bacterium
TCAAAACCAATATAACCAGCAGAAACTTTTTTCAAAAGTGCTTCTTCGGTTCCGGGCATGATGTCGTGGATCATTCCACGCCACTTGAGTTCTTCAATAAAGTTTGTAGGCATTTTATTTTGTTAATTCTTTGAATACTTCTTCGAGTGTTTTTTGTTCGATGCGCATAGCGAGTACTAACCAACCTTGTTGCTGGGCATATTTAGCTACTTCTTTGCGCAAGTCTTCAGTTGCGCTGGTTCCGAGTAACCAACCTGCTTCAAGTGCTTCAACTTGCTGCACACCAGGTATTTTTGCAAGTTGTGCTTTACTTACTTGTGTATCAAATTCGACATAGACCGTTTGGTGCTCGATTTCTTGTTGGAGCGCACTTGCCTTGTCGTCGGCCACAATTTGTCCTTTTGAAATAATGATGACGCGGTCACAGATAGCCTCCACCTCTTGCATAATATGCGTCGAGAGTAGCACCGTTTTTTCTTTACCAATATTGCGAATGAGCTCACGGATTTCAACGAGCTGATTAGGGTCAAGGCCTGTGGTAGGTTCGTCGAGAATAAGGACTTCAGGATCGTGAATAATTGCTTGGGCCAAACCAACACGCTGGCGATAACCTTTTGAAAGCATCCCAATTTTTTTGTGCTGCTCGACATCAAGACCCACAGCAGTGATCATTTCTGAAACGCGTGCTTTGAGGTTTTTGATTTTGTAAATACGGCCAACAAATTCTAAATATTCACGGACATACATGTCTGTGTACAATGGATTGTTTTCTGGTAAATAGCCGATGATTTGTCTGGTTTCAAGGCCATCGATATCTACCTTTTTTCCGCAGATGTACACCTCGCCTTCAGAGGCAGGAATGAATCCGGTCATGATTTTCATGGTAGTCGATTTGCCGGCGCCATTTGGGCCTAAAAAGGCAACGATTTCACCTTTCTTGACAGAAAAACTGACGTCGCGAACAGCTGCTTGTTCGCCGTAGTATTTGAATAGATTTTTGACTTCAATAGACATCTTTGCGAAGTTACTCAATTTTTCAGAGAAACGTTAGGCTGTCACCCTGCGGGAGTAGAATGCATAGAAGAAAGCAAACATAGTGAGGCCCATTTGGGTTTCAAGACCGTCTTCGATTAAAAAGCTGAAGGCAAAAACCAACACGAAAAGAAACCCTTGTAGTTGGCGATAGTGCCATTGTTGTTTGAGAAAGAAGTACAAAAGTGCAAGTAAAAACAAGAATCCAAAAATGCCCGTATTGAGCCAGGTCGTGAGGTAATAATTGTGTGGGCGCAACCTGCGATCTTGGCGCAGCTCAGATTTTTGTTTGTCGTATTGTGCCTGCATGGCATCTTGTACATCGCCAATACCAACGCCTAAAATAAAATGTGCTTGGATCACTTCTCGAGCTGCTTTCCAATAGGCTAATCTTTCTAACAAAGAGTGGTCATTAGGATTGCTTGAATGATGAATTTGATAACGCAAGCCATGCAAACGGGCCATGATGCCTCCTTTTGTTTCATGGATATCGGCATAACCTAACTCAATGAAATTGATATCTTGAGCACTCAGTTTATCGAGTCCAGTTTTGCTGGCACAACCGTTTTTGCTCATTAAGTAGCGCTCTAAAGTAACCGCCAACTGTTGACCCCTGAGGTCAAGGCCATCAAAGGGGAGTTTTGATTTTTCGGACCAAGCCGCCCTTAAACTTATGGGGTTTGTTGGGCAAGTTTCATGGTATTCAATGGGCCTAGATAAATAGTAAAACAAAGCGCCAACTACAATACCAAGTACTCCTAAAAGTAAATAGATCTGAATGAATTTTTCTTTTAAATAATAGCGCCAAATGAGCTGCCCAAACAAGATAACAAAAACAGCAAGGTAGCCCGTTAAAACTTGACTTTCATAAGTGTAGAAAGCTAACCACAATAGCGGCAAAACATACCATTTACTAGTTTTTATTCTTTCAATTGAAATTGAAAAAGCAAAAGCAACAAGTATTCCAAAACGAATATGAGAGCCAAATAAAGACATCTGTCTGATATCAATGAGGGCAAGTTCTTTTGAGAAAAAATGAAAAGCAATGCTATTGACCAACGAGGTAATGACAACTGCTGCTAAAAAAATACTGAGAAGACCTTTTATTTTGTTCGGAGTTGGAAGGGGCTTAGCTGTAATGATAAGCGGAAGTAACAAAAGGGTCGTGAGGCGACGGAGCTGATTAAAGCCCTCTGACCAGTTGTCGGACCAAAATAAACTCAGCCAACATAACAAATAAAAAAGTAGAACGAAATGCAATAATCGATTCTCAGACCAACGACGGTAATATTGCTTGAAGCTCGCATCTAACACAAGGTTGAGTGCACCAAGGAGCAAACCCATGGACATCAGAAATTTGCTGCAGGCGATACCCACTACAAAAAGTAGTAAAACAAAATAATGGACTCTTGCGTGGATTTTTGGTCCGAACCAACGTTGCAACATGCAGTACTAACGCTTATTTTTTCAAAATCGTATTGTACTGTGTTGGTGCTTGCAAAATTTCAATGCCTTTTAATACAACTGGGTCTGTTTGAAGTGAATGCTTTGCTCTACCCTCTTGGTAATAGTAGCGCGTCATAATCTCTTCTTCGAGCAACTCGCGAATTTCTTGTTCGAATTTATCGAGGTCGCGTTCTTTTGAAGGGGTTACCTTGATCAACATCTGCTCGTAATCTGTTGCGATATCTTGGTAATAACCCTCCTTTTCAGCGGTGGTTTTCATTTTCTTAAGGGCTTCTTCAGAGGCAGTTGTGTAATCAAAATCTTCTTGTGCCAAAACATATTTCTTGAACTCGGCGTAGTCCTGATTGGAAAGCTTGAAAAGCGTTGGCGCCTGAATTTCTGGATGTTGCTGCGTGTATTGCGTAGCATAATTAAATATATGATGCTTCACCAACAACATTGCAGAAAGTCTGCTTAAATCAGGTAATTCTACTTTCATGTCAGGTTCAATTCCTCTGCCGTCAATCACAGGGCGGCCATTCTTCGTGTAGAATGTTTTGAGCAAAGAATCTGCTACTTCTTTTGGCTTTTGACCATTTTCTTTGTCGTAGTATTCTAGGCGCTGCACGCAACGACCAGATGGTGTGTAGTACTTAGCAATGGTGATTTTAATTTTTGAACCGTATTTGAGGTCATATGTGCGTTGGACCAAACCTTTACCAAAACTTGTTTCACCCATAATTACCGCTCTATCGAGGTCTTGAAGGCTGCCCGCAACAATTTCAGAAGCAGAAGCAGAAGCGCCGTCGATGAGCACCACTAATGGCATATTTGGCACAAAAGGCTCTTCAAGGGTTTTGTAAGTGCGGTTTTCTTCTTGAACACGGCCTTTGGTGGTCACAACCGTTTGATTTTTCGGAACGAAAAAGTTTACGATTTTAACTGCTTCAATAAGCAACCCGCCACCATTGCCACGCAAATCAAGCACGAGTTCTTTCATGCCTTGTGCTTGCAATTTTTCGATGGCTGACTTCACATCAGACGCTGCTGTTTGTGTAAACGAATTGAGTTTAATATACCCAACGTTTTCACGGAGCATTCCGAAATAAGGGACATCTGGTAATTTGATTTCGTCACGGGTAATTTGAAATTTCTTTTTGCCTTCACCAGCGCGTTCAATTATCAATTCAAAAGAGGTGCCTTTTGGGCCTTTAAGCGCATCTGAAACCTCTTCAGTTGTTTTTTTCTCCATGGTCTTGCCATCGATACTTACAATTTTATCCCCGGCTTTGAGCCCAGCTTTTTGAGCGGGCTTTCCTTCGTATGGCTCAGAAATATAGCTGAAGTCTCCGATTTGTCGGATCAAGGCCCCTATTCCACCGTATTGGCCAGTGGTCATCAGACGATAGTCTTCGATATTCGACTCATGGTAATACACCGTATAAGGATCAAGCTCTTTGAGCATGGCATCGATACCCGTTTTGGCGAGCTGACCATTCTTTGTCTCATCTACAAAATAGAGCTCGAGGTGCTCATAGATTTGATCCATGATTTCGAGACTTTTGAGCGTTTCAAAAGAATTGCTTTGTGCCTTAGTAAAGCTAATATTGAGCAGTAAAAAAGCGAGAATCAGAATGAAGTTTTTCATGCGTTTGAGTTGATTTCTAAAAGAAGTAGTTGAATGGCTTTTCCTAATTTTTGTTCCAAAAATTTGTAGTCAGGACGCTCTGTACCGACAAAAGTTATCGAAAAAACGAGTTTTTTATTGTGGGCTGAAAGAAAAGACTCAAGTTCAGGTTTTTGATGACGTAAAATTTCTTTCATGACCCGTTTGATATAATTTCGGTCGTGGGCATGTTTGAATTTGCGCTTCGGGGCAGAAAAAAGTACTTGAAAAAAAGGGGCTTCAGACTCCTTTTCATTCAAAGCGCTTTCTTCAAGAAGGAATAATATGCGAATTGGGAAAGCTTTGATCAGGTTACCCGTAGCAAATAGCTCCTCAATTTTCTTGAGGCTACACAATTTGTATTTTTTGGGTAAACTGAAGTCCATGTTAGTTTTTTGGCTCGTTGAGTTGCTCGTCTTGGACTTCTTCGTAATCAGAAAATTGATCTTCTGATTCTTCAGTAGTTGTTTGGCCATTTGAAAAACGACTCATGGACACAAACAAAGGTTTGCCAGATAGCAGCACATTGATTGTGTTGAGTAATTTCAAGAAGATTCCGATTAAGAAAAAGAAACCAATGACTTTGAAAATGAAGCCAAGTAAAAAGGCATTTTCTAAACTCTTGATATTGCTTTCAAACCAATTTGACAATAGATTATCGGCAAACTGCGGGAAAAAATAAAGCGCAGTAAATTCTAAAGAAACTAAAACAAGTAAAGTAACTTCTAGCGGGAATGAATACACTTTTTTGCTTTGAGGCAAATTAAATCCTCCAAGAAATTGTATCCGTTCTTGTTGCTTTTGAAACTTACCAAGCAAATAGGTCAGGAGAATGATTCCGCCAACCATTAATCGTTGCCAATCCAGCACATAAGATGGTTCAAGCTTTGCATAGTCAAGGCAAAAAACAAAGGTGATATTGGTCAGTACCAAATATTTGATGGCTTTCGATAAATAAGTCTGCCAAACCGATGGCCCTTGGAGGCCACTCAATGTTTTAACCAAGAATTCGATAAAAAACCAAATGAAATTGTATGCAGCGAATAAGACGCCCAAATGAAAAATAAACTCGAGTAATTTCATCGTCCGAAGTTACGAAGTTTCGTTAAGCTTCCTTTATAGAAATTGCCATCCACGTTTGTTTGAATGCCGTGAACCGTCATTTTTTCAGAAAACTGATAAAAAAGCCACGGTAAATGTTCCACTTTATGATGTTCTCCATAAGAGGCCACCCATAAAGGATACGCATCAATACTGCCTTTCAGATGCTTTTCATAGAAGTGTCTGCCCGTGTATACAATTGGTTTGACACCGTAGTGTCGTTCAATGATCCGGAGCCAATTGCGTACACCTTGACGCAAGTTATCTTGTCCGAAAGGAGAAGTTCTTTCGACGTCAAGAACTGGCGGAAGGTCACCCTCTTTGAGCTCGACCTTTCGAATAAAATTTTCAGCTTGTTCAGTTGAATTTTGAAAAGGTCTGTAAAAATGATAAGCGCCTCTTTTGAGTCCAACTCGCCTGGCCTCCGTCCAATTTTCTTCAAAGCGTTCGTCGATGCCATTGCTTCCCATGGTAGAACGAATAAAGACAAAACGCAATGGGTGTTTGGTCAGTAATAATTCATCCCAATTGATTGGTCCTTGATATTGTGAAATATCTAGGCCAAAGCAATAGGTTTGATCGTCAGCGATTGCGCTTTCTTCTAGGTTTTCTTGTGTATTGTTTTTTAATACCGGACGCAAAGCTTCAATTCGGTCATAAAAACGGATAAAAACGAAGACATAAGCGATAAAGCATAGGGCCAAAAGCCAAGGTAAATAGGGTTTTTTTCGCTTCCATTTTTTCTTGGTGAAAACGAGCACAAGCGCTGACAAGCCTAATAGGCCCAAAACGTATTGCGGGTGATTAAGTAGCCAAATAACTAGATTTCGGAGTAAAGTCATGAATCAAGAAGTGGTAAAAATTAATCGAGGCACTTGCAAGGAGGGTCCATTAAAACCTTAGTTTGCGGTAATTTGGCCGTGAAACTTTTGGCAAAAACAGTGCCGTACATGACGCCTTCCAAATTCAGTACTTTTAATTGTGGCAAGGAAAATAACCCTTCGCCAAAATCTTCAATGGCATTGGCATATAAATCCAATTCTTGCAGGTTTTCTAATTGGGCGATTTGCGCTGGGATTTTAGTAATGAGGTTGCGGTCAAGGTGTAGCACTTGTAATTGTGTCAATTGACAAAGCTCTAGCGGGAATACTGCCAATTTATTGCGTCCTAAGTTCAATTGCTTCAAGTGTGTTAAAACAACAAATTGCTCAGGTAATTCTGGCAATTTATTCTTGGAAAGATCCAGTACTTCAAGATTAGCAAAACGGTAAATTTCCAGAGGAAGGCTGTCCCATTTGAGACCTGAACAATCTAGAGATTTCACCGAAAGTGGATCAGCCTGGAGCGCGTCTTTCCATTGAAGCATTTGTGCAGTAAGCACCGAGTGGCTACTTATCAAAAGTAATAAAGCATAGACGCATTTCTTCATTTAGCGAAAGTATAAAAATACTTGCAAAGACCGTTTATGGATTAATTAGTGTACATTTAACAATATCTAAACCCGCTCTAAAACAACAATCATGAAATTTTTATCGCTCATTATGCTGGCCGCATGGTCTGGCTTGGCTTTTTCACAAGCCGGCCCCATTGACTTTGAAGCTGCTGGCTATGGGGCCAATTGGCAATGGACAACTTTTGAAAACGGCTCGAACCCCGCATTAGAAATTATTGCCAACCCAAACCCAAGTGGTGTCAATGTCTCAAGTTCAGTCGCTAAGTTTACAGCGTTGGTAGGTGGTGCGCCGTGGGCAGGTTTTGAATCTTTACACGGGCAAGGCATCGGGCTTTTCAACCTGACGGCTGCCAACTGCCAAGTCAAAATGATGGTTTACAAGTCGGTTATTAGCCCTGTGGGCTTGAAATTTGCAACGCCAGCAGGCGGCTCTACTGGTGAAATACTTGTGAGTAATACACTTGTGAATCAATGGGAAGAATTGACCTTTGACTTTACGGCAGTGATCAATGCACCAACCTCAATTGGCATTGACCAAATCATTGTTTTTCCAGACTTCACGCAGCGCTCAGACAACAATATTTGCTACATCGATAACATCAAATTTAGCAACCAAGATGGCACTCAAAATTTGGCGCCAATGGTACCTGCACCCACACCAACATATCCTGCAGCAGCAGTAATCGCTTTGTTTAGCAATCCTTACAATGAGGTTGCAGTTGACACGTGGCAAGCCCCGTGGTCACAGGCACAAGTGACAGACCTTCAAATTCAGGGCAACGATACCAAGCGCTATAGTTCTGTGAATTTTGCAGGAATCGAAACGGTGGGGCCAAATCTTCTGAACTTATCGGATATGACGCATTTCAGAATAGATTACTGGACGGCGAACATGGACCCGTTTAAAGTCAAATTGGTCGATTTTGGCGCCAACGGGCAGTACGCTGGGGGCGATGACAGTGAGAGTGAACTGAGTTTTCAGCCAGTAGCACAAACATGGAATACGCTAGAACTACCTTTGACACAGTTTAGTAACCTCAATAGTTTGGCTCATTTTGCACAATTGATCCTTTCAGGAGCACCTGTTGGCAGCGGTGTTGTGTTCATAGATAACGTTTTGTTTTTCAATGAAAATCTTAGTGCAACTTCCGAACTAACAGAAAATGGGGTCAAGGTTTTTCCGAACCCAGCTTCAACGCATATTCAAATTGAAAGCGCCAAAGAAATACAGCAATTAACCTGCTATAATCAGTGTGGGCAAATAATTAATTTCGGAGATAAAAGCGGATTGAAGATTGAACTTTCAACCCAAAATTTGGCACCAGGAATTTACTTTTTGGAGCTGACTTTTACCGAGAACCAGCAACGGATTATTCAGAAAATCACGGTGCAATAAAGTAAGCGCGAACCGTGTTTTCGTCTTGTTGCAGTTGTTGCTTGAGTGCTGCTAAACCTTCAAACTTTTGTTCGGAGCGAACTCTTGTATGCAAACTAAGCGCAATATACTCTTCGTAAATATCTGCAGCGAAGTCAAAGAAATGCACTTCGATTTTACGCTTTTTTTGCGCTTCCACAATTGTTGGTCTCCAACCGATGTTCATCATACCATATCGAAGTTCACCTTGAACAACTGCTGAAACAGCATAAACACCTTCGGCTGGTAAAATTTTATCCGATTCAGTTAAGTCTAGGTTTGCCGTTGGAAATCCAATTGTTCGGCCGTTTTGCAAGCCTCTTGACACAAAGCCAGAGATCTGAAAAGGTTTGCCT
>JAURHO010000006.1 GCA_030833265.1 Crocinitomicaceae bacterium
GCCTTTTTGATGAGCGCTTGCCCGTAGTAATCGTCGGCATTCAGCACTAAAAATGAGCCCGTCCATTGACCATTAAGCATACTCAAGGCATGTGCTGTTCCTAATGGTTTTTTGCGGGATTGTGTCTGTGTTAAAATCTGAAATTTAGCCGGAGAGATCCAACGTTTGAGTTGCTCGAAAACCACCCCTTCCATGCCAGGGCGCACCACTACAAATACTTTTTGAAAACCTTCCTTGAACGCATCATGGCAGGCATACTCGAACAAGAAATGCCCTTGCGCACCAAAGGGTTCCACTTGTTTGTCGCCACCAAACCGACTACCCAAACCTCCTGCTAATATGACCAGCGCTAATTCAGTAGGTGGCATTGAGTGCGAAAATAGGCTGCCTAGTTTTCCAAGCGCCTTTTGTAAAATCTGGAATATCTTGCGGTGCCCCATTGGCTGCTACAGACTTTTCGCTGAGTGGTGTAATTGCATACCAAGTGGCGAGGTCGTAGACATCTAACGGGAAAGCTTGGTTTTGCTTAATGCATTCAATAAAAGCGTTGTCGACAAAATAATCCATACCTCCATGCCCTGAACTTTCAGCTGCAGCTGCATTGGCTTTCCAGAGCGGATGATCGTATTGCTCGAGCCAATTCTTGGTGTTATCCCAACGGTGTGAATGCTTCATTTGGGCTTCAAAATAGATGTGCCCTTGTTCTGGGTCACCCCAACCGAAATCTTGCCAAATGCCTTTGGTGCCTTGAACCCTGAATCCTAAATTATATGGGCGCTGTAAACTGGTATCGTGCGTTAAAATGATCGTTTCCCCATTGGCACATTGCAAATGGGTCGTGACAACATCGCCTTGCTTGAATTCAACAGCAGCATTCGGATGCGCAGCGCCACCTTTCGGATGATTGACAACATATTCGTGAAGCCCTCTGGACTTACTGGCAAAAGAACTCAGACGCACCAAGCGGTTTCCTCTATTTAGATCGAGCATTGTGGCCACAGGGCCCAAACCATGGGTTGGATACAATTCACCATTGCGGTTCACATAATGGTTGGTGCGCCAAGCGGCTTCACTGAATCCTTTTTCACCAAATTCGACACCTGAATTGTAGGCACTTTGTCCATCGTTAAAAAGTACCCCACGCAGGTCGTGCTCGTAACCACCTTGGGCATGCACAAGCTCGCCAAATAATCCTTGGCGCACCATATTTAAGATGGCCATGACATCGCGGCGGTAACACACATTTTCGAGGGGCATGATGGGTACTCCGGTCTGTTCTGAGGTCTTGACATAAGCCCAGCAATCCTCGAGCTTCATAGCACCTCCAACTTCCATCCCAAGAATCTTTCCGGCTTTCATCGCAGCAATACCATGTGGTAAGTGCCATTCCCACGGGGAGGCAACAAAAACTGCATCTATGTCAGTTCTGGCTAAGAGATTTTTATAATCATCAGGGCCGTCCTGATAAACAGCCGGGCTTGGTTTGCCTGCTTTTTCTATCAAAGCCAAAGCATCTTTAATCATGCGCGGATTAGGATCTGCCAAGGCAATGATTTCTACGTCGTTGCGTTTGAGCATTTCCTCTATATGGGTTTGCCCTCTAAAACCAGTGGCAATAAAACCAAGGCGAACTTTCTGTGATCCGATACTATTTTGAACGGCACTGATGGCATTTGGTGCGAATAAGGCCCCTAAACCAACTACACCCGTTTTTTGAATAAAATCTCTTCTTTTCAAGTTGTTTTTTTTTGAAAGATAAAAAAAGCCGCTCTTTTGAAGCGGCTTTTTTAAGGATTAATTTCAACTTGAAATGCTATTTGTTAAAATTCAGATTATAAACAATGCTGGTCCAGAGCGTATGATTGCGCTCCATGCGCAAGCCATCCGATTTGATCACGAACTGATTGAGGTAACCAATTTGGATGTTGAAATCTTGATTAAAACGCCAACCAAATGCCGCGATAAAACGATTTTGGTCCAGTACATTTTTACCGATTCCTTTTCCGAAACCCAAGAAAACTTCATCATTCACGTTCAAAAATGGGGTATTGTTAACCATGCCCTTTTTTGTTAACGGAATCAGGGCCTGAGCGCGGTATCTGAATCTTTGACGAAAGACGTTGTCTAGCTGATTGATTTGCCCATTCTGCTGTGCAAATTGCTCAATCCATCTTTGCTCAAGGCGGTAACGATGTTGTATCTGGATGGGGCCAAAGTTTTGTTTCAAATTAACTTGCTCCCAAATCCTGGACTCATCTGTATTATTCAGAATAGGTTGTGTCCCATACGGAAACGAAAGTACCCAAGCATAACCTGCCGTGAGCGTTAGTTGTGGATTGAGTTTGTAATCTAGACCAACTCTCAACAATGATTGTTGCCAATCGGCATAGCCATTTGATCGACGAAACTGGTATTCAGTATGCAAATCAAACTTGTTATTGAGGTGGTGATTTCCTTGAACAACCGTCCAGGCATGAAATTGATCATCGATTGTTTTCTGTGCTTGAATGGCGCCAATAGCACCGATTAAAAGCAAACTTAAAATGAGCTTTTTCATATGTTATTTTTTTCTGCGCGCTGCGGCGTGGTGTTTAGAATTCCCGACGTTAACAAAGTCGTGAAGACCAATCAAGTGTAAATGCCCACCTGCATTTTTGAAGTCATCTTCAAGTAAATGAAGGGTTTCAACTGCTGAGTGATCGACAAATCGACACTGCGAAAAGTCAATGTGCACTTCATCTTTTAAATCAAAAGTGTTAAGCTGTTTTTGAAGGCGCATGAAATTGGTAAATACTAATGGGCCTTGGATTTGGATCTTGTGTTGTTGTTGATCAAGCTTGAGACGGAATAAATCCATCGGATTCACACCTCTTGCAATGTGCAAGATAAACTTGAGAACGATGCAGGCAGCAATACATACAAGTAAATCAGTAGCTCAAGTTATAACAACAGTCGTACAGAAAACGAGTAATTGATCTGCTCCAATTTTAAGTGCAGAACCAAATTCTCTTGGATGCGCTAATTTCCATCCCACACCAATTAGTAAGGCGGCAAGCGCAGACATTGGAATCATGTCAGAGAAAGAAACATCGACAATCAAGAACAACAAGATGAACATTCCGTGAAAGAAATTGGCCCATTTAGATTTGGCGCCATTATTCACATTGGCAGATGAACGCGCTACCTCTGAAATCATAGGTAAACCGCCAAAGAAACCTGCAATCATGTTTCCGAAACCAACAGCCATTAAATCTTTGTCATATTTAGATTTACGCTTTTCAGGATCGAGCAAATCAACTGCTTTAACAGTTAATAAAGATTCGAGAGAGCCCACAAGTGTAAACATCACGACAAATTTAATGAAGATACCAAGCTGATTGAATCCTTCAAAACTTGCATTGAAACGGATAATTTCAAAAAGATCTTTGTCAAAAGAAAGCAAAGGCTTGAAATCATCTGAATTATGAATACCAAAGAATTTGACCAAGCCAATAGAGGCAAGAATGACGACAAGAGCAGAAGGAACCTTTTTGACGATTGGATTTTTAATCATGGGCCAAATAAAAACAATAGCCAAGGAAACCAAACCGATAAGTGCTATTTGCCAATGCTCAAAAAAGTTTGGCAAGGTGTGTTTCATTTCAGAAATGAGCTCTAATGGTTCCGTCATGGGTTTACCTTCCGCAGTTTGCGGTGAGAAACCTGCTAAAATGTGAACCTGCTTACTAATAATGATGATTCCAATGGCGGCCAACATGCCGTGAACCGCAGACAATGGGAAGAGGTCTGTGTATTTACCTAACTTAAAGAAGCCCATTAAAACTTGAAGTGCACCGGCGACAACAATGGCTCCGAGTGCCAAATGCCAACCAAGTTCGTTATCGCCATGGCCAAGTTCGGCTACAGAGCCGGCTACAATGACAATAAGCCCAGCTGCAGGGCCTTTAATAGTGAGTGGTGCCCCCATAATAAAAGAGACAACTACGCCACCAATCATGGCTGTGATGAGCCCGTAAATTGGAGGGAAATCACTGGCTTTGGCGATACCTAAACTGAGCGGTAAAGCCAATAAAAAGATTAAGAACCCTGACAACATGTCTTTTTGCCAGTGCGCTTTTAATTCGGATAAACCGAGTCTGTTTTGAAATGAATTTTTCATAATTTTTTATTTTAAGATGATCTTTTAGCTATTTGATGATAGGTTTTGATATGTGGACCTAAAAACACACGGGCATAGATACGCATCGTTGCCAAGCCATTGATGACTAAACTAAATGCCGTAAAAAATGCGAGGCCTATTTGGCTCAAGTGAATATGGGAAAAAATGAGGTCTTCACCTACAAAAGAGGGGGTAATTGGGAAACCTGCCAGACTTAAACAAACTAACAAGAAAACAAATCCTGTTTTTGGATACTCATAGATGTGTCCGTAAAAATTGTCCAAGCTGACCCATTCTTTTTTTCTTAACTGCGTCATGATATAGTAACCTACAGCCCAAGCACAAACCACACCACTGAGGTACCAGATGTGATGAGCGTGATCAAAGTGCTCATTGAAAGAAAGCGCCAATGAAATAGATACATGATTGAACATGATCAAGGTAAAGCTTTTTCGGACAGAATCTCTTTCTGTAAATGCTTTTACTGCAATCAGAAAGCCCCAAAAAGCGAAGAAAAATGGCAATTTGTGTCTGAGCGTTGGCGTAAGCATAGATTCGTTAATTCTCAAAAACAAACCGATTGCGAGCACCAAAGCCATGACCCAAAAAACATACTTGAAGTTCAAGATTTTCCATCCTCGGCCAATTTTCTTCAAAGGATTCCAAATAAAACGATACAGTAAATGATCAAGGTTCCATTCTTTGAGATTCAATAAATAGATGCGACGTTGAAAACGCTGCCAGGCTCCGTTCTGTACCTGAATTTCTTCCTTACCTTGGTACAATTGCTCTCTGATTTTATGACTCACAATGGAGGGCGAGATCAATAATTGATACGTTCTAAGGAAGGCATTACCTAAAATGTGAATGAGCGCCAAGTTTTCAAGTCCAAAGGCGATTTCAACAAAAATGAGCCCAATTTGAGCAATTGAGGCATAGGCAATTTGACTCTTGATCGAACTTTGCACCCGACTGATCCCGGAGGTAATAACGGCAGTTAACAAGCCTGCAACGATCAAAAAGATTTTGAAGACTAACTGGTTTTCCCAAAAATGCATGGTACGCAGCAAAAGAAAAGCACCGATATGCACCGACATCGAACCATAGAAAATAGCACTCGAAGGTGTCGGGCCTTCCATAGCCCTTGGCAACCAAGATGAGAAAGGAAGTTGAGCCGACTTTGCTGCGGCAGAAATGTAAAAAAGAAAGGCCGTGATTAATCCTATCCCAGAGGCGCTAGCGAGTTGCGCGTTCAGCTTTACACTTGCATTCATTTCCATAAAGGTAATATTGGAATGATACAAATGATGCAAAAGCCACATTGCCAAGATGATACCTATATCTCCAATGCGATAAACTGAAAATACTTTCAAGGCATTTTTAACAGGCAGCAAACGATCTCTGTAAAAGGCAATCAAGAGAAAAGAAGAAACACCCAGGATTTCCCAGCCAATGAACAAGGTTTCCATATTTCCGGAAAAGATGATTAAGGTATAACCCAAATTAAAAAACAAAATGGTATTAAAAAACCTTTTGTATCCTTCTTCTCTGTGTAAATAATATCTGGAATAGATCGTGATTAGAAAGGTCAAAGAAGCACCTAAAAGCGCAAAAACTAAGGTGAGCTTATCGACTAGAAAATCAATAAAGAACTCGTAATTTTCAGCACTATAAACAGATAATTCTTTAAACTGAGTTGGGTTTGCCCCATGACTAAACCAACTGATTCCGTAGGCCAAAACAAGAAGTAATTGTATTGCTGCGGTAGAGTAGCTGATGACTGAAAGGGTTTGTTCTTTCGATTTTTTTATAAAAAGGCTTACTAGAAAACCAATTAAAGGCATCCCGATATAAGCGTGGATAAATTGTACCGTACTCATGATGCTTTGTGTTTAAGTTCAACAACTGGAAAATTCTCAGGAGTATCTGCAATGAGCGGTAAGACATCATCCACAAGGGGTAACTCTTTTTGCAATACTTCATACGGTTCAAAAACGCCTTTATTGAGCAATGAATAAGTACCTGATATGGCGTCAAAAGCTACTAAGCGCACCCATTCATTTTGGAACCATTCCCAAGTAGCAGGGTTGCGCTGTATCGTTTCGAGTACAACTGCAGGGGCTTGCTCCACAATGACGAGTAAACGATAAGGATCGTGTACCTCGATCATTTGACTTGGCAAACCTGTTCTGAGGTCGCCGTCAATGCCATTTGCAACACCGATGAGCCCCATTACATTATGTGGTAATTTAGTCCCTGCTCCAAGTTGTTGGTTGTCAACTCTAGAAAAATAATACTCTAAGTTGATGCCGCCGCAAACTGGTGCTACCGCATTTAGAATGCCTGTTAGGCGCTCCCCATTTGGATCTTTCGAAAAATCATATGAATTTAAAAAGGCTCTGCGATCTAGAAATAGATTCTTAGAAAAGGATCTGCGCCCAACAATACACAAGGAATTGGTGGCATGATTGAGTTCTGGTCTAGGTTCAAACAATGAAACTGAACGCAATTTAACTTTTGCGTGCTGTTCATGATGATCTCCGCGTTTATTCAAGGTGATAAAACGTCGAGATCTTTCAACTGCATTGGCATCAAGTGCTTGGTTAAAAACAGCCTGATCAGCATTCAAACGATCGATGAGTGCCATAGGAACTTGCGCTAAGTCATAGTAAGCAAACTCATCGCGACACGTATCGTGTAAAACAGGCACAAAATGGGTTTGTGCCGGAATCTGAATATGCCTTGCCTTAAGTGCTTCTCGGACCAAACTATGATTGGCCATATAGGCAAAAGCTCTTGCATTGACAGAGCCTGGTCTTCCAGAACAAGCGCCACAATCATAACCGGCATAATGCGTATTGTTGGCGCTGCTTGAACCATGAGCGACGACATAAACCAACGGTGCAAAATTTTCTGTTAAACCAATACTGCCAAGCAAGGAAGCAACGATATTGGTCATTTCTTCTAGGGTGAATCCAATCTGAAGACCATCTTTCGTTTGTTGATCTTCATAGGCAATACTGAGCGTAGATTCAGCGTGCATGTGTTTGGAAGAAGAAACCGCCATTTTGTTGAACGAAGGTTTGAAAATCGACAACGCGAGTTTAAAAGCTGACCAAAACCCATAAGTATGTGTCAAGATCCAACCCAACACCAGACCATAAGAACGCGGAGAAAAATGCAACTCGGTTTGTTTTTCCGGGTGAACAGATTTTTCTAAAATAAGGTGCGTCGGTTGGACCGGAGCCGGGCAAATTTTTGTGCGCTGCTGTGATCCTTCGGGTTGAAAATAGGTCTCGATATTGAAGTGCCCGGGGGTTCCAAAAGAGGCAAATGAAGGATGCAAACCCTCGATGTGTCTTCTGATTGAACATTCGCGGTCATCGATGCAAAAAATTCCTTGAGCTTCGACAGCGCCACTTACCTCGGCCGTTTTAAACTGAAGTCCGGCAAGCACTTTGTCATAGTAGGTCCATTCATAGGCTTCCTGCCACAGGGCCTTTACCTGCATTAACTCACTGGTAGGTCGGTTTTTGGTTTCAAAATGGTAGTTCGCCAATTCAAAGTGAGCCACAGGCTCCCACTTCTTGGCAAAATGCAGATCCAACGCATCAATTTCAAGCAAGCATTCTACAAAAATCAAAGATTCAAGTGAAATGCTTCTTCTTTCAATGAGCGCTTGCGGTTTTGCTCCGATTTGACAAACCATTCCGGAATAGCCTGGATGTGCAAATTGCTGATCGAGCAAATAGGCTTCGTAGTAAGTACTAGAACCCGTTAAAATTTGAAGTAAATCAACAAGTTGAACATCTTCATTCAGCAATAAGGCTTTTGCTCTTTTAGTTTCAAATAAAGAACCGAAACCCTCTTTTTCAAGGGTTCTAAGGGCACTTAAAAAATCAGCATCATTCGTTGGGAACTTCCAAATTGAAATACCTTGATCTAGAAAACTGCTGACCAAACGGAAAAGCAAAGGGTGAACCCTTGTATCGAGATCAAAACTTAGTTTTTGTTTCCAAGCCGTTCTGAGCGAACCCACACAAGGAGAAGTCTCTTCATTAAAGGACTTGTGAAGTAGGTCAGCTTTCAGGTTGGTTTTTTGTGCTTTTTCTAAAACGCGATCAAGCATCAAAGGAGCAATTTTAGATGCCGCATATGCCTCTCTATAAAACGAGAGTGAGGGATAAGTCTGGTAACCAAAAAGATCTTGAGCAGCGCTGAGGCCTTCGTGAAACGGAAGATCCTGGAAAGCGTGTAGTGTATTGTGATGTATAAAGTCTTTTAGCGGAGCTTGAGACGGTAAAAAATGTTCGAGCACATGCAGCGCATGCGCTACTGTTTCTTTTTCATTCATAATTTAAAATTAAAGTGTTCAACGAATGGGAGAGACTTGAACTGCTTTATATTCTAAATACTTGATATACAATGAATAAATGCTCTTTTCGACAACCGCTTAAAAAGGGTTGCTTGTAATGAATAGCGCGACTAAACTGACTCCTGAATTGAGCAGGGCAAAATGAAAAAGTAGCCGGTGTAGCAACAAATTTTAACCCAAAATGGAGCGGCGACTCACCTTCTTCCAGTTCTTCTGTTAAATCTTCTTCTAGGAAATAGAGTAAGTCAAAGGTTTGGGCTTTAAGGTGGAGATGATGCTCGGTAATTTTTTTGTTTACTGAGCTATAGAATGTGTTTGAGGCTATATTGAAACCAAGGGCCGTATTTGCAACAAAAGCAAACAGAAAACTAAAAACTACAAGCGGTTTTATAAATTTCACATCTCAAAATTAAAAAACAATCTTGAGTTTAATTGTTAATTATTTCCTAAATGAAAAAGGAGATTCACTTATCTTTGTCGCATGCAATCAACAAATTCACTGACCAATAGCTCGCAAGCTTTTATCGAACTTGAAGATAAATACGGCGCGCACAATTACCATCCGCTTCCAGTCGTCCTTGAAAAAGGAGATGGTGTCTATGTTTGGGACGTAGACGGCAAACGATATTTTGACTTTTTATCAGCCTATTCAGCTGTGAATCAAGGTCACGCCCATCCTAAAATCACAGATGCCCTGATCAAGCAAGCCCAAACTTTGGCCTTGACTTCACGTGCATTCTACAACAATTGCCTCGGAGAGTACGAAAAATTTGTCACTGAATATTTCGGTTTTGACAAAGTGCTCCCAATGAACACTGGTGCTGAAGCTGTTGAAACAGCGATTAAATTATGTAGAAAATGGGCCTACGAAAAGAAAGGCGTTGCTGAAAATCAAGCGCAAATCATTGTGTGCGAAGGGAACTTTCATGGCCGCACCACCACCATTGTCTCCTTTTCTTCTGACCCTGACTCCAATCATAACTTTGGCCCCTACCCTGCTGGCTTCATCTCGATACCATACAATGACACCGCAGCACTTGAAACTGCATTGCAACAACCGAACGTGGCTGGCTTCTTAGTCGAGCCTATTCAAGGAGAAGCCGGAGTGTATACACCCGATGACCATTTCATGCGCGAGGCTCGTGCGCTTTGTTCTCAATACAACGCACTTTTCATTGCCGACGAAGTACAAACTGGCATTGCCAGAACCGGAAGCTTACTAGCTGTTTGCGGCAACTGTACCTGTGAAAACAAATGCGAGCAACAAGCTAATACTTATGCCAGACCAGACATCCTCATTTTAGGAAAAGCCCTTTCAGGTGGTGTTTATCCGGTTTCAGCTGTTTTGGCCAATGACGATATCATGATGGTGATCAAACCTGGTCAACACGGTTCTACCTTCGGTGGTAACCCAATTGCGGCCAAGGTTGCTATTGCTGCTTTGGAAGTCATCTCCGACGAAAAATTAATTCAAAATGCACGCCTTCTTGGTGACTTATTTAGGCAAGAAATGCAAAAAATCATTGCTGAAAATGACCTCATCGTCAAGGTGCGCGGTAAAGGCCTACTCAACGCAATCGTCGTCAATGACAGCCCCGATTCAGACACAGCCTGGAGACTCTGCTTGGCCCTCAAAGAAAATGGCCTATTGGCAAAGCCAACCCACGGCAACATCATTCGTTTTGCACCACCATTGGTCATCACCGAAGCGCAATTACTCGAGTGCGTAAGCATCATTAAACATACCATTCAATCCTTTAAAAAATAAGCAACTTGGCAACACCAATTAAATTCGGAACCGATGGCTGGAGAGCTATTATCGCCGCAGAATTCACTGTAGAAAATGTAGCAAGAGTCACAGAAGCAACAGGCCTTTGGCTCAAAGCGCGTTTTGAGCACCCAAGTGTGGTACTTGGCCACGACTGCCGCTTTGCCGGTGAACTTTTTATGGAAACAGCTGCTAAAGTACTTTTGGCACAAGGTATTCATGTTAAACTTTCTCGTGGTTTTGTTTCTACACCCATGATTTCTTTGGCAGCCAATCAGTTAGGCTGTGAAGTTGGGATCATTTTAACAGCAAGCCATAATCCACCAAGCTACAACGGTTTTAAGCTCAAAGCTAAGTTTGGCGGGCCGCTCGAGCCAGAAAAAATCAACGAAGTCGAGGCTTTAATTCCAGATACGTGCTCAATCGATTTTAATAGCATTGACTTGCAAGCAGCTCAAAAATCTGGGCAACTTGAAGAAATCGATATTGAAACGCGCTACATCAATCATGTAAAAGCCAACTTTGACCTTGCAGCCATTGATCAGTCAGGGCTTCACCTCATGTACGATGCCATGTACGGCGCAGGGCAGCGTGTGATGCCACTCATTTTGCCAAAAGTTTCTTTGTTACACTGCGAGCACAACCCTTCATTTATGGGTACTGCTCCTGAACCTATTGCCAAAAACCTACAAGAATTAGCGCAAAACATTAAAAAACAAGGAGACATCGCTTGTGCATTAGCCACCGATGGCGATGCCGACCGCATTGGCCTATACAACAGCCACGGTGAATTTGTTGACTCTCACCATATCATTTTGCTTTTGATTCATTACTTGGTCAAATACAAGCAAATGAGCGGCAAAGTGGTGATCGCTTTCTCTGTCACGCCAAGAGTCGAGAAATTGTGTAAGCACTACGGTCTTGAACTCGAGGTTACCAAAATTGGCTTTAAAGAGATTGCTGCTATCATGATCAAGGAAGACGTCTTGTTGGGTGGCGAAGAATCGGGCGGAATTGCAGTTAAAGGACACATTCCAGAACGCGATGGCATCTGGATGGGGCTCATCATTTGGGAATTCATGGCTAAATCTGGCAAAACTCTCGATCAACTCATTGACGAAGTATATGCTATTGTTGGGCCGTTCCAGTTTGAACGCAATGACCTACACATTACTGAAGAACTCAAGCAAAAAATCATCGTCAATTGTAAAGCCAACAACTACAAAACATTTGGCAAATACCAAGTGCAAGAAGTCCAAACCATTGACGGCTTCAAGTACTTCTTTGATGACCAACGTTGGGTCATGATCAGACCTTCTGGCACCGAGCCTGTATTACGCACCTACGCCGAAGCACCAACCCTTGAAGAAGTAAGAGAGATCCTAAAAGCTTGTGAACAAACCATTTGTTCTTAAGCATTTAATACTTCCTGAATTACTGAAAAGCCTCCAAAATTGGGGGCTTTTTTTTGTTCAGTTCATTAAAACTGCCTAATTTTATATTTATATTTCATAAATATGCAAGTCTTCACTAGTTCACTTCCAGATACTTTATTCGAGGCCCTATCAAATAAGGCTTCCGAACTCAAGGTGCCTAAAAACAAACTCATTGAGAAAGCACTAATGCTTTATTTAGAGCAACTCAATAAGGCGGCTTATATCAAATCCTATCGGCAAATGTCCGAAGACACCGATGTCTTGCAATTAGCCGAAGAAGGTATGCATGCCTATTATGCACAACTTAATGGCCTTGACCAAAATGAAACAAGGTGAAATCTGGATGGCCAACCTAGACCCAACCCGTGGCAGCGAACAAGCTGGTTTTCGGCCCATTCTGATTTTTAGCGGGGATCTCTTCAATACGCATACCCCACTCATCATCGGCTTGCCGCTCTCTACAAAAATCAAAAACTATAAAGGAAATCTAGTTCTTGAACCGAGTCCTGAAAATGGGCTCAAAGAAAGATCAGAAGTTTTTACTTTTCACATCCGCTCCATCTCTAAAGAAAGGTGCGTACAAAAAATTGGACACATCCCTAGCAAAGATTTAAAAGAAATTAGAAAAGCGCTTGAAGAAATTTTAACGTACTAACCCAAGGCGACATCCAAGATCATCATGACCAAGAAGCCACCTATAAAGCCTAAAACGGCGATGTCGGTATATTTATCGCGCTGGGTTTCCGGGATCACCTCTTCCACCACCACAAAGATCATCGCCCCTGCGGCAAAGGAGAGTGCAAATGGCAAAATGGGTTCCATGTAAATCACAGCCACGGCTCCGATCACGCCCGCTATTGGCTCTACAATTGCTGAAAGCTGCCCGTACATAAAGCTTTTCATTCTGCTGGCTCCGGCGCGTCTGAGTGGCATAGCTACAGCAAAACCCTCCGGGAAATTCTGAATGCCAATTCCAATCGCGAGCGCGACTGCCCCAGCAATGGTAGCGCCTTCCATACCATTGGCGGCTGCACCAAACAAGACACCAACTGCCAAACCTTCTGGAATGTTGTGTAAGGTAATGGCAAGAACTAATAAGGTTGTTTTGTGTAATTGCGTTTTAACCCCTTCCGTTTCATTTTCGTTGAAATTGATGTGTAAGTGTGGTAATTTTTTATCGAGGAAAAACAAAAAGAGTGCGCCTGTCAAGAATCCAATTGCTGCTGGCATCCAGGGTGCACTCGGGTACAAGCGTTCTGACAATTCTATAGACGGCATCAACAAAGACCAAAAACTTGCTGCCACCATGACGCCACCAGTAAAACCAAGCATGCCATCGAGCAAACCGCGGTGCATGTTTTTAAAGAAGAATACCAAACTGGCTCCAGCCGCCGTAACCAACCATGTAAATGTGGTCGCTAAGAAAGCAGCAAAAACAGGATCAATGTGTGTAAAGAAGTGTTCGATTTGTTGCATAACTCATGCAAAGTTAATCGAATATGCCTATAATTCGAAAGCGCGAATGGCAAGCTTATAAGCATCCAAACCAAAGCCAAAAATACAGCCCTTGCAAACTGGGCTCAGCAATGATTCATGGCGAAAAGATTCGCGCGCGGCGATGTTTGAAATATGAACTTCAATCACTGGAATTTGAATGGCGGCAATGCAATCGCGCAGCGCAACGCTTGTGTGCGTGTAGCCGCCGGCATTTAAGATGATGCCGTCTACCTGGGCAGCCTGCAAACAATTAATAAGCTCTCCTTCAACATTGGACTGGAAATAAGTCAGCTGATGCGCAGTATTAGCTTTCAAATCAGCAAAAAATGCATCGAACGTGACATTCCCATATATTTGTGTTTCTCGGGTACCGAGTAAGTTTAAATTTGGGCCGTTGACAACGAGTAAGTTCATAAATGATACATTGGGAGCGCTATATTAAGGATTTTGTTTCATACCTTAAAATTGAAAAGGGTTTGGCTGAAAATTCTATTTTAGCTTACCAACGCGATGTCAGTCTGCTAGCAACCTTTGCCGAAGAAACAAAGCAAAAACCGGAGCAGCTCACCTACGATCAACTCAAAACTTTTGTCGCCCATTTATATGACCTCGGGCTTAGCGCCAGAAGTCAGGCACGCATCATTTCTGGCATCAAGCAATTTTATCGCTTCCTTTTACTAGAGCAATATTTATCCACCGACCCTTCAGAACTACTCGAACAACCCAGACTAGGCAAGAAACTTCCCGAAGTATTAGAGATCGATGAAATTGACAAAATGCTAGCTGCTATTGATCTTTCCAAACCAGAAGGATCAAGAAACCACGCCATGGTTGAAACCTTATATAGCTGCGGGCTACGGGTTTCAGAACTGATACATTTGCGTTTTGCCGACCTCTATTTCGATGAAGGTTTTATTAGAGTTATCGGAAAAGGGAACAAAGAAAGACTGGTTCCGGTTTCGGAAGGTGTCGAAAAAGAAATCAAAGCCTATCAATTGTCAATTCGGGCACAGTTACCTATTCAGCCCGGTCACGAACAGTTTGTATTTTTGAACCGACGCGGTGCGCAACTCACAAGAGTGATGGTTTTTACCATCATCAAGCAATTAGCCGCTCAAATTGGCCTGAAAAAAAATATTTCGCCACATACTTTTAGACACAGTTTTGCAACACACCTCATCGAAGGCGGCGCCAATTTAAGAGCTGTTCAAGAAATGCTCGGACATGAATCTATCACAACCACAGAGATTTACACCCATTTGGATCAGCGTTTTTTACGCAAAGCCATTTTGAATTATCACCCCCGGAATCAAGAGAAATAAAAGATTTGTTGAAAAAGGGTGCTAAATTGTGGATAAGGGTTTTGTGGAATTGTAAAAAGTTGTTATCTTTGCATCCGCTTTTGTAATTACACGTAATAATTTAGACATGTCACGAGTTTGTCAGTTAACAGGAAAGTCAGTGATGGTTGGAAACAACGTATCTCACTCTAATCGCAAGACCAAGCGTCGTTTTTATCCGAACTTGATCACGAAGAAGTTTTTCGTTCCTGAAGAAGATAATTATATCACTTTAAAGATTTCTGCTGCTGCATTGCGCACCATCAATAAAAAAGGAATCTCAGCTTGCTTGAAAGAAGCACGCCAAAAAGGGTTTTTGAAATAACCTGTTGCGAAACAGAATAAAAAGTTAGAAAATGGCTAAGAAGAGTAAAGGTAACCGCATCCAAGTAATTCTCGAGTGCACTGAGCACAAAGAGTCAGGTATGCCAGGTACATCACGTTACATTACTACCAAGAATCGTAAGAACACGCCGGATCGTATGGAAATTAAAAAGTACAACCCGATCCTTAAGCGCATGACTGTCCATAAAGAAATTAAATAATAAGACATGGCAAAGAAAGTAGTCGCATCGCTCCAAAAAGGTGGAGGTAAAGAACATACAAAGGTGATCAAAATGGTCAAGTCAGAAAAGTCTGGATCATATACCTTTAAAGAAGAAATCGTACACAATGACAAAGTAAAAGAGTGGTTTACTAAAAACTAATCTGTTGTGCAATCCCTTTAAAAGCTTCCATGTTGGGAGCTTTTTTTTTATACCTTAGATCATGGGCATATTTGATTTTTTTTCGAAGTCTAAAAAAGAAAACCTTGAACCCGAGCAAAAAGAATCTCTCGAACAAGGTCTTGAGAAAACCAAGCAAACGTTTTTCTCTAAACTGACGCGCGTTCTCATCGGTAAAAGCCGCGTTGACCAAGACGTCCTAGACGAACTCGAAGAAATCCTAATTACCGCCGATGTGGGGGTAGAAACCACCCTCAAAATCATTGAGCGCATTGAAAGCAGGGTTTCGCGTGATCGCGTCATCAACTCTGAAGAACTCAATCAAATATTGCGCGATGAAATCATCGCCCTACTCGAAGAAAACGCCGCTAATTTTCAGGGGCAATTAAAAGTTGACAAGCCAGCCGATGGCAATCCTTACGTTTTAATGGTTGTCGGTGTAAATGGTGTAGGCAAAACAACCACCATTGGCAAACTGGCTTACCAAATGAAACAAGCGGGCTTAAAAGTGGTTTTAGGAGCTTCTGATACCTTTAGAGCTGCTGCCGTTGATCAACTCATTATTTGGGCTGATCGCGTAGGCGTTCCGATTGTTCAGCAAGGCATGGGCGCAGACCCTGCTAGTGTGGCCTTTGATGCGCTGCAATCTGCTAAAGCACAAGGAGCCGATGTTGTCATTATCGATACCGCAGGCCGCTTGCACAACAAAGTCAACCTCATGCAAGAGCTCTCAAAAATCAAGCGAGTCATGGACAAAGTTGTACCAAATGCACCACACGAAATTTTATTGGTACTCGATGGCTCAACAGGGCAAAACGCTTTTGAACAAGCCAAACAATTTGCTCAAGCCACCGATATCAATGCCCTGGCAGTAACCAAACTTGACGGCACAGCAAAAGGTGGTGTTGTCATAGGTATTTCAGATCAAATGAAAATACCTGTTAAGTACATTGGGGTTGGTGAAAAAATGACCGATCTTCAACTCTTTGATCGCAAGACTTTTGTTGAATCTTTATTCAATGCTCATAATTAGAAGCTCGAAAAAGGAGCTTTTATTTAGAAACTCACCGAATCCTATAATTTAAAGCTAGCAAGTTACTCTTGCATATTTTGCTGCGCTACATAGGCTGCATATTGTCCATTTTGCGCCATTAAGCTTTGGTGGTCTCCACTTTCAACGATTGTTCCGTCTTGTAAGACCAAAATTTGATTGGCCTGCTTAATCGTAGACAAGCGATGTGCAATCACAATTGAAGTACGGCCTTTCATGAGTTCTTCTAGGGCATCTTGCACCAATTTTTCAGAGGCTGAATCTAGGGCCGAGGTGGCTTCGTCAAGGATTAATATACTTGGGTTTTTCAGAATGGCTCTGGCAATGGCAATGCGTTGTTTTTGTCCTCCAGATAACTGAATACCGCGGTCCCCTACTTCGGTTTGCAATTGCTCCGGAAAGCCCTGAATGAATTCCCAAGCATTGGCCTTTTTAGCCGCTTCAATCACTTCATCATCTGAGGCAGTTGGCTGTCCAAAACGGATGTTTTCAAGAATGCTTCCGGAAAACAACAACACTTCTTGCGGAACAATTGCCATGTGTTGGCGCAAGGTCTGTAATTCAAATTCAGTTGCAGGTGTTTCGCCAAAATAAATTTGACCCGATGTTGGTTGATAAAAGCGCAACACAAGATTGGCAATGGTAGATTTTCCTGAACCACTTTGACCAACCAAAGCCAATGTTTGATTAGGAGCTAATGTAAAGTTCAACCCTTTGAGTACCTCGATGTCCGAGCGCTGCGGATAACTAAAGTGCAGGTTTTCAAAACGAACTGATCCATCAAAAGGACGAACCGGCTTAGCGCTTGAAGCTGAGAATTCAGTATCCTCTTCTAAAATATCCAACAAATTTTCAGTAGCACCAACCGCTTTCTGGACACTGGCATAAAGATCTGGCAAGGAACCAATAGATGCACCCATCATGATCGTGAATAGTACAAACTGATAAAACCCTTCTGAAGCCAATTCCGGATTTGGGCCCTGGGTCATGAGTAAGCCCTTCCATACAATAAATACGATGGCGCCAAACAAACAAAAGATAATAAACGAAACAAAAAGGCCACGCCAAATGCCACTGCGTACATTGAGGTCACGACTTTGTTGAGTTGATTTTTTGTATTTGCCTAATAAGAACCACTCATTGGTAAAAGCCTTAACATTGGCAATACCGGTTAGGGCTTCTTCTAAGATCGAATTGGAGGTCGCGATGTAATCTTGTGCCTCTTTACTGAGTTTGCGGATGTAACGACCAAAAAAGACAGCTACGATGGCCATGACCGGAACCGTAGCTAACATGATCAAAGACAACTTCCAGGAAATGAAGAATAAAAAAGCGATACCACCAACCACAATAATGATCTGCCTGAAAAACTCAGCTATTGTAGTTCTGAGGACTTCTTGGATTTGCGTGATATCTGTCGCCACCCTAGATGTCAATTCACCAACCTTTTGACGGTTGAAAAAATCCATGGGCATGTAGACCAACTTTTGAAACGCATCGTTGCGCATGTCGCGCAGGGCGTTTTCGGTGACGTTATTAAATAAGACCACGCGCACAAAGGAAAAAACCGACTGAAAAAAGAACAACGCAAAAAGCGCCAAGGCAATTTGATTGACATTAGAAAGGTCTATCAAGCGAATCGCCTGTTCAGGCTGCGCGCTAGCATTGGTTGTTCCGAGCAGCTTACCCATTAAGTATGGGAAAACCAAGCCTGCAGAGGTGCTTAACACCAAAAATATCCAACCAATGAAATAGGTGCCGGCATAGGGTTTTAAATAACGTAAGAATCGGCCAGCTTTCTTCCAGCTTGCTTTTGTTAATTTTACTTTTTGCTCGGATTTCTTTTTGGGTCTCATCATGGCTTTGCGCTTAGCAGTACAAAAATAAGCTCCTTTCTTGGGGTGCTGGCTTTTTTTCATCATTTTTGTGCAAAGAATTTGAATTTCTAAAAAAATCACTATCTTTGCATTCCCAAAAACATTACAAATAACTACACGACATGAAAAGAACGTTTCAACCATCGGTAAGAAAAAGAAGAAACAAGCATGGCTTCCGTAGCCGTATGGCCACAAAAAACGGTCGTCGTGTATTGGCTGCGCGTCGTCGCAAAGGCCGTAAAAAATTAACTGTATCTGACGAACCAATGCACAAGCGTTAATTCGTTCTCAACTCTTATCGAGCCCTGTCCTTTTGGTCAGGGCTTTTTTTTATGCTATTTTTTTTGGGGTAAATTATAACCAAAATAAAAAAGGGCCGCTATTGCGGCCCTTGCTCTTTCCAATCTCGTTGACTGATGGAAAGGAGGTTAAACGGTAAGTTGAGGAGCTGCTGCTAAGATGCTAGCATCTGTTTCAGCGGCAAACTTTTCAAAGTTCTTGACAAATTTAGCCGCTAGGCTTGCAGCTGTTTGATCGTAGGCCGCTTTGTCCGCCCAAGTGTTTCTTGGATTGAGCAATTCAGCCGGAACACCTTCACAAGAAGTTGGGAAGGCCAAATCAAAAATTGGCATGGTTTCAAAGCTCACGTTGTCGAGTTGGCCATTTAGAGCTGCTGTAATCATGGCGCGGGTATAAGACAATTTCATGCGTGACCCAACACCATATGAGCCACCAGACCAGCCCGTATTGATCAACCAAACCTTGATGTCTGTGCCTTCAATTTTCTCACCAAGTAATTTGGCATATTTTGCTGGGTGTAAGGGCAAGAATGCAGCGCCAAAGCCAGCAGAGAATGTAGTGGTTGGTTCTGTGATGCCAACTTCAGTTCCGGCAACTTTTGCAGTATAGCCAGACATAAAGTGATACATGGCCTGTTCTTTTGATAGTTTTGAAATTGGAGGCAAAACACCAAAAGCATCAGCTGTCAAAAAGAAAATATTCTTAGGAGCAGCCCCAACAGAGGGAACGGCAATGTTATCGATGTGGTGAATTGGGTATGAAACGCGTGTGTTTTCAGTGATGCTACCGTCTGAATAATCAGGGGAAGAAGATTCTTGCGGGAAGCCCACATTTTCTAACAAGGCACCAAAACGAATGGCATCATAAATTTGTGGTTCTTTTTCTCGAGAGAGGTCAATGGTTTTGGCATAACAGCCGCCTTCAAAATTAAAGACACTGTTTGCCGACCAACCATGCTCGTCATCGCCAATTAAGCGGCGATTTGGATCCGAAGATAACGTTGTTTTTCCTGTACCCGATAAACCAAAGAAGATGGCCGTGTCTCCTGCCTCACCAATGTTTGCCGAGCAGTGCATCGAGAGCACATTCTTTTCGTGTGGTAAAATAAAGTTGAGTGCTGAGAAAATTCCTTTTTTGATTTCACCAGTATAACCAGTACCACCAATCAGGATCATTTTTTTAGTAAAATTCAAGATGGCGAAATTATGCTGACGCGTACCGTCGATAGCGGGGTCAGCTTGGAAACTTGGTGCACACACAATATGCCATTCTGGCGAGAAGTTCTCAAGTTCTTCGGGGGTGCAACGCAAAAACATGTTGTGCGCAAACAAACTAGACCAAGGCAATTCTGCAACTACTCTGATATTGAGTTTATAGGTTGGGTCGGCGCAAGCATACACATCGCGAACATAAATGTCTTTACCATCTAAGTACTCATTCATGCGGTCGTAAAGTGCATCGAATTGCTCCGGTGTAAATCCAATATTTACATTCCCCCACCAAACGGCATTTTCAGTCTTTTCATCACGGACAATAAAACGGTCTTTTGGTGAACGACCTGTAAATTCTCCGGTTTCAATGGCTAAAGCACCGGTATCGGTGAGCATTCCCTCACCTAAAATAATGCAATCTTCAATGAGTTCTGCAGGCGTAAGATTCCAGAATTGATCACCAGTTTCGGACAAGCCAATGCTTTGGGAGAGGTCGGCATTTTTACCGAATTTGCCATGTTGTTCCATGTTGTGTAATTAGAGTTGTTTGACGCGACAAATTTAAGCTACTTCGCAGGCTCAAACCATGATTTATATTAGGTTTTTGTAAACATCAATTGTGCAGAAATGTGCAGAACTTAATTTGCATTTTTAAAGAAAAAACACTATATTAAAGTAAGTGTCAGAACTACACTTTGGGTTTTGAAAAGCGCTGTATTTTCGTTAGTTTTGAAGCTAAATGAAACGCATGCGCCTCTTCTCCTCTCTCTTTGTTGTAGCCTTACTCGGATTTATTTCGCTACGCTATATTCCCAAGGTTTCTCAAAATAAAGCACAAACAGAAAGTCGTTTTAAGTTTCAATATGAACTTCCAAGCACCTGGCTAAGCCCTGGGCTTTCCGCATTGAATGCCCTGAGCCCAGCTGCGCAAAATGAAAACTACCGCAAGCATATCGAGCTTTTGAAAAATAAGCCAGCTTTGCTTCCACTCGGGAGACTTGACCAAAAAATGGCTTGTATCTCGCTAGGTGGCAATTCATCTGTTTTTACAGAAACACTAGCACTTTATGCAGACAGAATGGCTATCTCGGCGGCTGATACGCTTCAAATAGCTGCAGCAGTCGATAAATTCTATGGGCTCACTGACCCAAACCTGTGCATTTTTAGCTTACACGCGCAAAAGCCTGAGCACAACCATATCCCAGAATGGGCCTGTAAAAAAACGCAATTAGTTGATCCCAACGACCAAAACATATTAGTGCTCTTTGGAGACCACAAAGCCCTCAAACACATTGACACTGCGCTTTTTGATGCGATCATTCTTGCGCATGAAAACCATCCTATTGCACAAAGTCAAGTAGCGCAACTCATCATGGGTGGTCTTAGTGCCGCGCAACTCCAAGAAAATGGCCGTCTCGGTATTGCCCTACCCGAAGAATTAGGCATTTCAAGTGCTGAACTCAAAGGACTTGATCAAATTGCCGAAAAAGGCATTGCGGCTGGCGCCTACCCGGGCTGCCAATTACTCGTTGCCGTTGAGAACAAAATCATTTGGCACAAAGCATACGGCAAACAAGGATACGAAGCCGATGCAACTGCCATTGATTTGAAATCTTTGTACGACATCGCGTCAGTGACCAAAATTGCTGCTTCCACACTCCTTGCCATGCAACAACACAGCACAGGTAAATTTGACCTTGACCGCAGCATCGGTTCTTATATTCCTGAAATAACCGGTCAAACGCCTTTTGGGGCGCTTAAAATCCGTGAAATCATTGCGCATCAGGCAGGCCTTACACCCTGGATTCCATTTTACAAAAGAACACTCTCAGAAGGCAAATGGAAACCAGAAATTTACCAAAGCACCCACTCAGAAAACTTTTCGCTTGAAGTGGCAAACGGGATGTATATGCGCAAATCCTACAAAGACACCATGTATGCACAAATCATGCGTTCTGAGTTGGGCCCCAAAAAATATGTCTATTCTGACCTTTGCTATTACTTTACCCAACCTATCTTAGAAAGGCTCATTGGCGAAAGCCAAGCCAGCTACTTGCGTCGTGAAATTTATTTGCCACTTGGGCTCAATCGTATTTTGTATCAGCCCCTAAAGAATCAATTCCAAAGCAAAGAAATTGTCCCAACCGAAGACGATCAAACATTTAGAAAGCAATTGCTCAGGGGCTATGTCCACGATCCGGGGGCTGCCATGCTCGGCGGTGTTGCAGGCCATGCTGGTGTCTTTTCAAATGCCTGGAGCTTGGCACATGTGATGCAACTTTTCTTGAACAAAGGCCAAATGGCAGGGCAACGATTCTTTTCTGAGGCTACCTACAACGAATTTACCAAACAACAATTTCCTGGCAACCGCCGAGCTGCCGGTTTTGACCGTCCTAATGCCAGCGGTGGGGGCACCTGTGATGAACTCGCTTCACAGCAAAGCTTCGGGCACTCTGGTTTCACAGGGACGCTGGCCTGGGCAGACCCCAAAAATAAAGTCATTTTTATCTTTTTATCCAACCGCGTACACCCCAACCAAGACAACTGGAAACTCCGCGACATGAACATCCGCACTGATTTACAACACGTGGTGTATCAGGCGATAGCGAAGAGGAAATAATGTTATTCTAACGTATTTTTTAATGTAAAATCATTAATTTCAATACCCAAGTAACAAACAAATATTGCCAATGAAACGATTGACACTTCTTATGCCTTTGCTACTTTGTGGTTGCGTTATCTCGACATTTGAAAAACCAGCAATTCGAAAATTCTCAGTTACTTATTGGTTTTCCCATTTAGATGAATCATATGCAAAACGTGCCTTTCAGGCCTACACGCTCATTGAACGCGATAAAAAAAAATTAATTTTTTTAGTGAACGGAAGGTGGGCTGACACCCTCTTTATTGCTGACACTAAGGTCAACGGGAGATTACATTCCCTCAACGTATATTCGTCAGGTATTTATCAATTTAATGGTGAAATAACGGAACCTAGTTACAAAAACCTTAAAATTGAAGGATTTGGCAATTTGATAAATGGTCAAGAGCCAGAAATTACTTTGGTTATTGAATAAAATCAAAGACATATGAAATCTATTTTTCTGCTTCATTTTTTCTTGATCTTCTATTCAAGCCACGCCCAATTCAAGTTGAGACCGCATTTAGGCATTAATATAAGTGCAGGGCCGGCTACTTATTACAACCCAACAATTAGCAACATTGGTTTTGCCCATGACTACAAATATGGCCAGGCCTCTCAAATTGGAATAAAAGCAATACAACAATATCAGAACTGGAACTTTTCAGCAGGCTTAAATTACCAGCATCTCTTTTTTGCCTATCGCGGTGTGAAATCGATATACATATTCAATCCTAATCTTCCTAATAGTTATTATTACGATATCTACTATTCCAACAGTATCCAACACTTTGCTCAATTACAAATAGGGTTTGGACGAAGCTTCGGGAACGGTCTTGAACTAGGCATTCAACTTACGCCTTCTTACCTCGTATCGAGCAAAGATACCTACACCATCGAGCGTATTTGGGGTGTCGCTCCCCCAAATATGATAAATAATAACAGCGGATGGCGCAAAACCCAACTCATTGGCGGGCTATCTTTTTCAAAGCATTTTAGTTCTAAAAAAGAAAGGACTTCACAGTTGTCTCTAGATCCTCAAATAGCTATTTTCAATAGTGGAGGATTCAATGTCTATAACGAATCATTCTCCGACCTCACTGATCGAAAAACTCGATTCGTTTCTTGCCAGCTGTCGTATTCGGTATTTTTTTAATGCTCAGCTCAGCACCCACTTCTTAATCTATATTTCTATCCTAATCCGAGAATCTACTGAATAGACTTTTATAGGACTGGTTTATTTTTGAAGAAAACTAACTCCTATGTTAAAAGTACGTAATTTTGTACCTAAATCGGTACTTATGTTAAGCGCAACTTATTCAGAATTTAGAAAAGACCTCAAACAATTTCTCGATCAAGTCATTACAAATGTCGATACCCTAATTATTCACAGAGGAAAGGGCAAAGCCGTTGTTGTTATGTCATTAGAAGAGTACAACTCATTGTGCGCCACAAGTCTTGAACTTTCATCCATCAAAAACAAAGCACACTTAGATGCCTCTATCCAACAAATTGGAAAGGACATGATTGATTTTATCCCAGAATGAATATCAGCTTTACCCCAAGAGCCTGGGATGACTACCAATATTGGATGAGCCAAGACAAAAAGAAAATTATTAAAATAAACCAACTTCTTAAGGATATTCTCAGAAATCCATTTGAAGGTATTGGCATGCCAGAACCTCTTAAGTTTCAATATACCGGTTTTTGGTCTCGCCGAATCGATCAAAAAAACCGATTGATTTATCAAGTACTAGATCAACAAGTTATTGTTGTAAAATGTAGATTTCACTACGACGACTAACCTACTCATTCACAAAATACATCGCGTTCACCACCATGAGCTTACCGCTTTCCCAGAAACCTCGGAAGAGTGGGTTATCAATGAGATAAACGATTGCTCCGCGGCCATATGAAACGGTTCCGGCAATAGTTGCCTCGGATTGCTGTTGTTTCACTCTTGCGCCCACAAAACCGTTGACTGCTGTTGCATTCTTTTCAAGTTTAAATACAGGGCTGCCTTCAATTTGATAAGCTGTAGCGCCTTGACGCAAGGTGTAATAACCGTTGTAACCAAAAGCCATAGGATGGCTGTTATCGAATACGCAAGGGTAAATGGCGCCAATGATGGCATCAGAGATTTGATCGCGCTCTTGATTCGCATAACTAAGTGCATTGGACGCTCCGGCTGAACCTTCTTTGCGTTTGATGCCAAAACCTTCTTGATTGACCAATGCCTCGACTGCACCACCAGTAACAATAAGCTTACCACCAGCCTCAATCCAAGAAAGCAATTGCTCATTCCCAGCAATATCATAGCCGCCCTCCGGTACAAATAAAACGTCTAAAGTAGCCAAAGCTGCATTTAAATCATCGGCAAAAATCAGGTGAGCACCTTTGCCCAATTGTTGTTCAAAGAAATGCCAAATTTCACCCACATTTAAAGATGAAAATTCATCGCCGGCTAAGATGCCAACCTTTGGATTCGGAACCAGCTTCACTGACGAAGAACCAAAATCGGCGCCGGCATCTACCATTCCTGTTGTAAGACCAGTGATATCCACCTGATAGCGCTTCGAGTAGTCATTGACCATTGCATGCAAGTCAAGGCCTTTGTTTTCACCAACCAACAACAACAAAGTACCTGGTGCATAGGTCTTTCCTGCTATTTTGAATCCTTTTTCATGAAAATAGACTTTTAGCCCAGCTTGCTGAACGGCATTTAAAAATCTAGCTGTTTGCATGCTTTCCCACCTTACAGCGTAGGCTGTAAAACCCTCAACAGCAAAAAAATCAGATTGTCGCTGACCAGTGGCTGAAAATGGCGTTGCTTTGATTTCTTGCTCAACAGCGTAAGCATCTAAACCATAAGCATATGGCAAGGACCAAGCTGTAATGTCATAGGTAAGGCTATCTGAAAGTTTTGTTCGGGGTTCGAATAAAACAGACACGAGGGTTCCTTTTTCTTGTTGGGTAGAAACGATGATATCACCAATATTTAGTTTAAAGGCTTCTTGTGCACCCGTCTTGAAATGAAAGCCTTTGGCTGCAATGGCTTGAGTACTCGTAGAAATCATTTGCCACTGGATGTTGTTTTTTCCGAGCAAAACTAACAATGGCTCTATTTGATTGCTTGAGCCTTTTAGCACATAAGTTTCATATTTGAAATCTTTTTGCTTGTAGAATTTTTGATATTCAGACACCAATTTTTGAGCATTTCTTGCACTGGTTTCAACCGTAGATAAACCAGTTGTCACATGATGCGCAACGCGGTCTGACAATCGCAGTGTATCGCCAACTTGGGTAATAACCGCTAAGCCAGCTCGGCCACTTCCACCCTGCTCATAGGTCATGCCAATACTACCTGAATAAGTTGGGTACGTATCGCCGTAACTTGGATATAATAAGTCAAATATCTCTTTAGAAAAATAAAGCCAACCTGCTTTGTCGAAATAACCCGCATGGTTTTTCCCGATTTCCTTTTGAAATTCGCGCTGCCAATCGGTAATTACTTCGTGATAGGGTTCTGCCGCAGGTGGGAAATAATAAGGCTCATTGATGCCTTGCTCGTGGAAATCGACATGCACGTGAGGCAACCATTGATTATACTGTTGAATTCTCACTGCAGATTCGATTTGGGTCA
>JAURHO010000069.1 GCA_030833265.1 Crocinitomicaceae bacterium
TGTTTGGGCGAGAGGCAAGCTCGGCAAACGCCGCGCGCTCTTCTTCAGTTGTGAACGTGTGGGCCTTTTCATCGTCGCTATTGAGAATAAAATTGGCTTCAATAAGCGTGGAAAAGACGGGAAACCCGTTCTTCATGTTCAATGACGCGTCAAATCTGTTGGTGTAGATTCCTGAACTGATATTGCTAGTGTTTGGGTAACCCATAAGCGCTTCTTTATAGCCGTAAGCTAAATTTCCCCAAAGCATCATACCGTAATTGGCAAGTTGTTGCTCTTCACTGTTGTCACACCAATGTTCAAGAATGACATAAGCATTGGATTTATAAGCCCAAATTTCATCGGCCATTCGCTTCAAAATATTAATGCGTTCTAAGCTGTAATTGTTGGCATTATTGACAAAACCTTTGGTATAATCAAAACGGAAACCATCTACATTATAGGTTTCAATCCAATATTTATTGACTTGGTCGATGTAATTCTGTGTTGCTGGTCGGGTATGATCGAAGTCATAGCCCCAACAATAAGGTGGATGCGGACATACGGCATTGAACCAAGGGCTATTTGCCGCTGGTCTGGCATTGGCAGCATCCCAATACATATTGACCATTGGATTTTGTCCAAATGCATGATTCAAGACCATGTCTACAATGACCGATATGCCTCTGCCATGGCAAGAGTCGACAAATTCTTTAAATTTCTCAGGCGTTCCGTAATATTTATCGAGCGCCATATGAAAAGAGGGGTTATATCCCCAGCTTTCGTTGTTTTCAAACTCTCCGGGAGGCATTAGCTCAATGGCATTGATACCTAATTTACTGAGATAATCCAGTGTGTCTATTAGCGTTTGATAATTGCGTTTGGCTACAAAATCGCGGACATGCAATTCGTATATAACGAGATCTTTTTTAGCAGGGGCTGTAAAATTAGTATGAACCCAACTGTAAGGACTTGCACCCGGCTGCATAATGGTTGCAAAGCCAGAGGTCAGACCCGTCGGATAAGGGTGTGGATTCGGATAAGTTTGTGCGCTGATGTTGCCATCATTATTCGGATCCAAGATAAGCGTACTCATGGGATCAGCTAAGCGCAAGGTGCCATCAATAAAATATTGGTAAGCGTATTTTTGACCTGGTGTCAGGCCAGAAATTTCAAGCCACCAAGTACTCATGTTGGTCGCTAAATTCATATGGTAATTTGTAGTCGGAAGCCAGTTGTTGAAGTCTCCGATAACGTAGATATGTTCTTTTTGAGGGGCAAATAATTGCAAAACAACTGTGCTGTCGTTGATGTAGTTAATGCCATTTTTTAAACCCGAATAGGGCGGATTGATCGGGACAACGATCGGGTTGACTGTAAGATAAGTCGAGTCGATGACCTGAGTTGTACCATTGTCGCCAATAAATTCAAGCAAGTGAGTACCAGCTTGTGTTGCCGTTAACGTATAATTGAGTTGTGTTGCGTTTGTTATTGATTGTAAGACAACGCCGTCTTGTTGGAGTGTTAGTGTGGCTGCTTGATTAGAAGCTGCCTGAACTTGAAGTTGCTGATTGACATCAAGCGTGGTGCCTGCACTCGGGTGGAAAATGCTCGCAAGTAAACCGGCATTTACAGGATAAACATCATAGTAAATATCACTTCCGTCAGTGTCTCTCCCGACAACTGAACCGTTGGCCGTTCTGAATACAAAAGCCAGTTTTAATACGTTGGTTCCGGCCGGAAAACCATAGAACTGATCGATATCTATTGTGATGGTGTGCTTGTTGTTGCCAATGTTGGTCATGGCAACCTGAGGATCTACGGTGCCCCAGTTTCCTTGTACAAATTGCCAATTGGTAGGTGAGGTACTGGCAGAGGTAATGAGGCCTGCATGCGCGTAAATTTGACTTTGACCCACCAAAGCGGCATTGCCTTGCGTCGCATCATAAGTAATGGTTACGACGTCATTTACAGTTGGGAAAGCTGGATTAAGCTCTAAGATTTGAGCAAATCCAAAAAAGCTCATCAATATAAAAAAGGTCGATAAAAAAAACTGATGCTTCATGGCAAATTTTTTAATAAAAAGGGAGAACTAAAGACAAAAAAGCCCGGGTGTTACCACCCAGGCCTTTAATGATTATCAAGTATAAATTATTGCTTGATCAATTTACCTGTAGCAACTTTGTCGCCAGCAACTACATTGTAGATGTATGAACCAGCTTGAAGAGCCGTAGTGTTCATTTCTACTGTAGTGATTGCTGTAGTAGCAACAGTTTTAGTAGCAACTACTTTACCAGCAAGGTCAAATAATGTTACTGTAGCTGTAGCTGCGTTGTTAGCTTCGAAAGAGAAGTTTACAACATCAGATGCAGGGTTTGGAGCAACTGTAAGGTCAACGATTGCATTTTCAGCAACAGAAACACCACATGCATCACAAGCATCCCATACATAACATACAGTACCTGGCATCAAAGCGTAAGTACGGTTAATGTTACCTCCACCATCATCAACTCCACAAGAGTCAACAGCGATAGTGTTAGCAGCATCTGTACCTTCGTTTGCACCCCAATCACCGTTTACAAACTTGTAAAGTTGAGTAGCACCTAAAGATGCAACTGGGTAAGATACAGTGATTGACCAGATGTTACCACCTTCGTCTGTCATTGCAGAGTTAGCGTCAGCTGGAGACCAATCTACCATTGCACCTGCAGCAACTGAACCTCCGAAAGAAGCGAAGTTACCACCAACGCGAATACCGTTTGCAGCAAGTGTGTTGTTAGCTAAGTAGTTTGTTACGTCAACTTTGTAAGTTACATCGAAAGATGTTTGGAAACTGTAAAAACCAGTTGTACGGTTAAAGATAACCAAGTACGTACCAGCTGGTACAGGAATGTTAGGACCACCTTGTGTACCTAAACCTGATGGGAAATCAGTAGCACCCCAGTTAGTTGCCCAGTCATTGTCTTGACGGAATTTAGCTTCACCTGCAACGCAAGTAAAAATTCCAGCATAGTTCTCTCCGTCAATAGTAAGCAAGTCGATGTCTGCTGACCAATCATAAGGTGGTACTGCAGATCCGATGATCCCTACTGAAGGAAATTGCGCGTACGCAACAGCACCAAAAACAAGCGCTGTTAATAGAGTAAAAATTCTCTTCATAGTTAAAAAATTAAAAAGGTTAATAATACTTAGTGTCAACTTGACAATTCAAAAATAAAAAAATATTTCTACTTCCCATGAAAAAGCAAAAAAATTAAAGTTAAATCTCGTGTTTAAAAATGTAAGCTTTACGAGCGCTAAAAGATGCATTCTCCTTGGTGAATCAGGCAACGAATAACCGAATCAGGTAATATTGGTTGCTCATCAAAAAGCGCAAAAACAGAAGAGCCACTTCCTGACATCGCTGCGTAATAAGCACCAGCCTCTATTAAATTAGATTTTAATTTGGAAATTTCAGGAAACTGTTCAAATACCGAAAGTTCAAAATCATTGACGAGCGCTCGGATTCCATTTTTTTGAATTGACTCTAGAATAGAGGGGCCATCTTGCTTTGGAACAACCTTAGCATAAGCTGCCGCTGTGGAGACATGAATGCCCGGATTGCACAATACCAGCCATTTTTTCAAGCTTAAAGGTTGGAGTTTTGTCAATTGCTCTCCCCTGCCCGTTGCCAACTGCAAACCACCTTCTATAAAAAAGGCGCAATCGCTGCCCAACTGAGCTGCAAAATCGATGAGCTGTTGTATTGAGAAACCGAGATTGAATAAGTCATTGAGGCCCACGAGTGTATAGCTTGCATCTGCAGAACCACCACCTAAGCCAGCACCAACAGGTATTTGTTTGCGCAAATGAATCTGAACTGGTGGAAAACTGGCGTGTTTACGCAAAATTGCCACCGCTTTTTCACACAGATTTAATTGGCCGTCTGGAGGAAAGGTAATCCCTGTTTGAACAAAAGCATCTTGTTCAGCCTCATTGAGTTCTAAAATGTCGCAAAAAGGTATTTCAGCCATGATGCTTTCAATTTCATGAAAAGCATCTGGGCGCTTCGCGAGGATGCGAAGACCTAGGTTTACTTTAGCTGGAGGAAACAAGATCATGCAGTAAAGATAAGCAATTGATGAAAATCCTTATTTTTGCCAATACAAATTAAGAACCATGAGTACTACCTACCTGGATTTCGAAGAGCCGCTTAAAGAACTCGAAGAACAAATTGCACAAACTCGCAGCCTTGCAGATCAAACAGAAGTTGACATGCAAGACAAAATTACCGAGCTAGAGGCTGTTCTTACCCAAAAGACAAAAGAAGTATTTAGCAACCTCACACCTTGGCAGCGCGTTCAGCTCTCTCGTCATCCAGACAGACCTTATACCCTTGCCTACATTAATGCGCTTACCGGAGGTCAGTTCCAAGAACTACACGGCGATCGCAATGTCAAAGATGACAAAGCAATGGTTGGAGGTTTTGGTCTACTCGATGGCCGAACAGTCATGTTTATTGGTCAACAAAAAGGGATCAATACCAAAATGAGACAATACCGCAATTTTGGTATGCCAAACCCTGAAGGTTATCGAAAGGCTTTGCGTCTCATGAAATTGGCTGAGAAATTCAATAAACCCATTGTCACTTTTATCGATACACCCGGAGCTTTCCCTGGTTTAGAAGCCGAAGAACGTGGGCAAGGAGAAGCCATTGCACGCAATATTTATGAAATGATGCGCCTAAAAGTGCCTGTCATTTGTGTTATTATCGGCGAAGGTGCCTCAGGAGGTGCGCTCGGAATAGGTGTTGGAGACAAAGTAGTGATGCTTGAAAACACTTGGTACTCTGTTATTTCACCAGAATCTTGTTCTTCCATTTTATGGCGTTCTTGGAATTACAAAGAAATCGCCGCATCTGCACTGAAGCTGACGTCCACTGATATGAAACAAAATGGTTTGGTGGATGACGTCATCCAGGAGCCAAGTAATGGTGCACACCGCAACCAAGAAGCTATGTTTGAAACACTCCGTGAAAAACTATTTGGCTATCTCAAAGAACTCGACAAAAAAGCGCCAGAAAAACGCATCGAAGAGCGCATTGAAAAGTTCTGCAAAATGGGTTACTGGAAATAAAATATCATGAACTCCTTTTTGGCGACTCCGATTGCCTACCTGAAAGGTGTAGGCCCCCAAAAGGCGCAGATCTTACAGGAAGAGTTAGGTATTTTTACTTTCCAGGACTTATTATTTCATTTCCCTTACCGCTATCAAGACCGCACGGTCTTTAATCAGGTCTCTCTGATCAGACCCGAAGATACCTACGTGCAATTGAAAGGGCGTTTTACCCACATCCATGAATCAGGTAGTGGCAGACACAAAAAACTCCACGCCCAATTCACCGATGGCTCCGCAAGCATAGAACTCATTTGGTTTCAGGGATTTCAATGGTTGAAGTCTGGCCTAAATGTACAAGATCAATATATCGTTTTTGGGAAGCCCAAATTTTTCCAAAATCAATGGACGATTCCACACCCTGAGCTCAATAAAGTTACGGCTGAAACTGAACTAAAGGGTTTTCAAGCCTTTTATCCCAGTACTGAAAAATGTCAGAGTAAAGGTTTGCACAGCCGTGGCTTAGCTAAATTAATTGCGCAATTACTCGAGCAAAGCAAAGGAAAATTACCAGAAAATTTACCTGGCTATATTTGTGAAGTCATGCATCTCATGCCAAAGCCCTTAGCGCTGCAAGAAATCCATTTGCCAAGCAACGAAAACCTGTTAAAAGCAGCCAGATACCGCTTGAAATGGGAGGAATTGTTCTACCTACAACTTGAATTATTACTCAGAAAAGGAAGCAGGGCTCGAAAACTAAGTGGTTTTCAATTTACAGAAGTAGGCGCTGCTTTCAATGAATTTTACCAAAAGCACCTGCCTTTTGAACTAACCGGTGCCCAAAAAAGGGTACTCAAAGAAATACGCAAAGATTTAGGAGTCGGGCAGCACATGAACCGCCTTTTACAGGGCGATGTAGGCAGCGGAAAAACGCTCGTTGCTTTGCTCAGTTTATTACTTGCTATAGGAAATGGCTTACAAGGCGCCCTCATGGCCCCTACTGAAATATTAGCCAATCAGCACTTCATTGGCATACAAGAGTTACTAGCCCCAATGGAGGTCAAAGTAGCGCTATTAACAGGTTCCACTAAAAAAAGTGAACGCGTCAAAATACATGAGGCCCTCCTAAACGGTGAAATTAACCTTTTAATTGGAACGCATGCTTTACTTGAAGACACCGTCCAATTTAAATCATTGGGGCTGGTTGTTATTGATGAACAGCATCGTTTTGGCGTTGCCCAACGGGCAAAAATGTGGCGCAAAAATAAGATTCCGCCGCATGTGCTCATCATGACCGCAACCCCTATTCCGAGAACTTTAGCCATGACTTTCTACGGCGATCTCGATGTTTCGGTTATCGACGAACTGCCACCAGGCAGAAAACCCATTCATACGATCCATAGGCGTGAAAATCACCGTCAGAAACTTCTTAGTTTCATCAAAGAACAACTCGATTTAGGCAGACAAGCCTATGTAGTTTACCCGCTCATCCAAGAATCTGAGAAACTCGATTTCAAAAACTTAGAGGTTGGTTATGAGCAAATTACCGAATTCTTCGAAGGCTCGGCTTATGCCATTAGCATGGTTCACGGCAAAATGAAACCCCAAGATAAGGATGCTGCGATGCAAGCTTTTGTTGACAAACAGACGCATATTATGGTAGCTACAACCGTGATAGAAGTGGGTGTCAATGTTCCAAATGCTTCTGTAATGGTCATTGAAAGTGCCGAGCGTTTTGGATTGTCTCAGTTGCACCAATTACGTGGCAGAGTTGGACGGGGTGCGGAGAAATCATACTGTATATTGATGACGGGTGATGGCATATCCAAAGAAGCGCAAAAAAGAATGGACACCATGGTTGCGAGCAATGATGGCTTTGTTTTGGCAGAAGTCGATCTACAACTCAGAGGCCCCGGCGATCTAATGGGGACGCAGCAAAGTGGTGCGCTTGCGCTTAAAATTGCCGACCTCGCCCGTGACGGACAAATCGTCCAACTGGCACGAGAAAAAGCACGAGAAATACTGGACGAAGATGAAAACCTCCAGCTTGAGAAAAACAGCTACTTAAAAGAAACCATGAGGGCTGTCTTGCAAGGCAAACCAAATTGGGGACGCATCTCTTAAATTATTTAAATGCAATAAAAAAGGGCGGCCAAATGGCCGCCCTTTGCTGTTCTGTTTAAAAAGCTTATGCTTCTTCCATTAATTCTTCGTATGCTTCTTTCGAACCTACGATTAAGTTTTGGAAGGCACGAACACCCGTTCCAGCCGGAATCAAGTGACCAACGATTACGTTTTCTTTCAAACCTAAAAGGTGATCTTCTTTTCCAGAGATAGCTGCTTCGTTGAGAACTTTGGTTGTCTCTTGGAAAGATGCCGCTGAAATGAATGATTGCGTTTGGAGCGATGCTCTTGTGATACCTTGTAACAACGGTGTTGAAGTCGCTGGCATAGCTTCGCGCGCTTCAATGAGTTGCTTGTCTTCGCGCTTCAAGCGTGAATTTTCATCACGTAAACGACGAACACTTACAAGTTGTCCTTTGTGAAGTTCAGTAGAATCTCCGGCGTCAGTTACGAACATCATGCCGTACAATTCGTCATTGGCTTCCATGATATCTGCTTTGTGAACACTTTGTCCTTCGAGGAAACGAGTGTCACCAGACTCGATGATTTCTGCCTTGAGCATCATTTGACGTACAATCACTTCGAAGTGCTTGTCGTTGATTTTCACCCCTTGAAGTCGGTAAACTTCTTGGATTTCATTCACGATGTACTCTTGAACTTTTGTTGGACCTTCGATATTCAAAATGTCGTTTGGCGTAATGGCACCATCAGATAATGGTTGACCAGCACGAACGTAGTCATTTTGCTGTACAAGGATGTGCTTAGAAAGTGGAACTAAGTATTTGCGAACTTCACCAAGTTTTGAAGTGATGATGATTTCGCGGTTACCGCGTTTCACTGAACCGTAAGTAGCAGTACCGTCGATTTCAGATACAACTGCTGGGTTAGATGGATTTCTAGCTTCGAATAATTCTGTTACTCTTGGAAGACCTCCGGTGATATCCCCTGTTTTACCAGCAGATCTTGGGATTTTTACAAGAATATCTCCTGCTTCAATTTTGTCACCTTCAGCAACTGAAATGTGCGCATTGACCGGGATTGAATATTCGCGAAGAATTTCTTTTGTTTTTGGATCGTGTGCAATTTGGTTGAGAGCACCTGTCCAACACCAATATTGCCTATCATTGCAAA
>JAURHO010000070.1 GCA_030833265.1 Crocinitomicaceae bacterium
TTTTTTTCCTAGAGCAGTTGCAAAACTTGCAAACAAACTTTTAAACGATTGTTGAGGCCCCACCACCAAGTAGCGTTGATTATGGACGCCTTTTTCAACTAAAGCCACCATTACTTTGGCAACGTCTCTGGCATCTACCACGGCATTGCTTCCCGAAGTGTAAAACAAGAGCCCTTGCTTAGCGGTTTCTAAAATTTGTAGAGAAGGACTGCCCTTTGCCGCCGGGCCTAAAATGACACACGGATTTACAATTACAGCATTCAAGCCCTCTTCAATGCCTCTCCAAACTTCGCGTTCGGCAAGTAATTTGGAAATGCCGTAACCGCTGTGTTTGCCGCCTACTTGCCATTTAGTTTTTTCATTGACAACCGCTGTTGCGCCCCCGATGGCAGCTGTAGAACTTACGTGGCAAAAGTGTTTGATGCCGTATTTTAATGAAAAGTCGACAAGGCTTGCAGTTACATATCTATTTTGTTGCAAACAAAGTTCGAAATCGGCTTTGAAAAATGAGACTAGCGCAGCACAATGGTAAACGCGGTCAATACCGTTGATCAAAGCTTCGATGTCTGTGAGGTCTAGCAAATCTGCCTGTACCCACTCTATGAGCGACCATTTTTGTTGGGCCTCTTCTTTGAAATAATAGGTAAAAAGCTTGAAGACATCCTGCATTTTGGCTTGGCTGCGATAGCTTGCACGGCAACGCTGCTCGTTTTTGACGAGTTCTACCAGTACATGACTGCCTAACAATCCGGTGGCCCCGGTTACTAAATTCACGGCTTAAAGCTAGCTAATACTATTGATTATAAAACGCTTTTAGCGCCTCTTTGATTTTTTCTTGTGCAAAGTCGAGCTGTTCTTGCGTGTGCGCTGATGAAATAAATCCAACTTCGTAGCCACTTGGCCCAAAATAAACCCCTTGATCAAGGAGGAAATGGTGCATGAAATTAAATGCACTCATGTCGTTATCTATTTGCTCAGCGGCAGCAATGCGCTTTTTACCATTAAATGAAAACCAAAAAATAGAGCCAATACTAACTAACTCCATCGGAAAGTTGTGTTGGGCAGCAAAATCATTTATGCTTTCAACAAATTTGTTGGTTTTTTCTGCTTGGTCAGCGTAAAAACCTGGTGCAGCACAAAGTTCTAATTGAGCTAAACCGGCAGCCATGGCGACTGGGTTGCCAGAGAGTGTTCCAGCTTGGTAAACAGGTCCGTCTGGCGATACAAATTGCATAATTTCTTTTCTAGCGCCATAGGCACCAACAGGCAAGCCCCCACCAATGATTTTTCCGTAAGTCACGATGTCAGGAGTAATGCCATAATATTCGGTAGCTCCGCCAAAGGCAACCCTGAACCCTGAAATGACTTCGTCAAAAATCAAGAAGACCTTGAATTTTGAACAGAGTTCTCGGAGGCTTTTTAAGAAGCTGAGGTCTTGAAGAATCAGGCCGTTATTTGCAGGTATGGGCTCGATAATTACAGCTGCTAAGTCGTGATGATTGGCCTCAAAACAAGCTTCAAGCGCAGCAAGGTCATTAAGTGGTAACACTAATGTTTCATTGGCAAAAGCCTCAGGGACACCTGCGCTTGAAGAGGTTCCGAAGGTAACCAAACCACTACCTGCTTTAACTAGTAAGGCATCTACGTGACCGTGGTAGCACCCTTCAAACTTGATGATTTTATTTTTCCCGCTAGCCCCTCTAGCTAAGCGTAAGGCGCTCATGACGGCTTCGGTTCCTGAGCTAGTGAAACGAATTTTATCAATGAAAGGAAGTCTTTCTAACATAAATGCCGCAAGCTCATTTTCTTTTTTTGTGGGTGCGCCAAAACTTGCACCATTACTGAGTGTTGCAACAATTTTTTCAAAAACATATGGGTGGTTGTGCCCATGAATTAAAGGCCCCCAGCTACAACAAAAGTCAATGAATTCGTTGCAGTCTTCGTCCCAAATTTTAGCGCCATCTCCTTTGGCAATAAACAAAGGCGTTCCGCCGACTGATTTAAATGCGCGAACTGGAGAATTAACGCCGCCCGGAAAATATTCTTTTGCTGCTTCAAATAATTCTGCGGAACGGCTGCGGTTAATCGGAGAGGGAGTCTTCATTCTTATGTATATTTGCGACAACAAAGTTACGAATAAAGCCGCGCATATGGAATTTCAATTCAGCCTCGATTTCGCAAAAAAACTAGACCAACAAGATCCATTAGCAGCTTTCCGCTCGCGCTTTCATTTCCCGAATTTTCATTCGGAAAACCCGGTTTATTTCACCGGAAATTCTTTGGGTTTACAACCTAAAACAGCAGCAACTTATTTAAAGGAAGAGCTAGAAGACTGGGCCAAATTTGGGGTAGAGGGCCACTTTCTTTCCAGACGCCCCTGGTTTTCTTACCATGAAAACCTTACTGCAATGGCCGCAAAGGTTGTTGGTGCCAAACCAATTGAAGTGGTCATTACCCATTCTTTAACCACGAACTTACACCTATTAATGGTGTCGTTTTATCGACCGTCAGGAAAAAGAGTAAAAATTCTTTGTGAAGAAAAGGCTTTTCCTTCAGATCAATATGCATTGGCTTCACAGGTAGCCTTTCACGGCTTGCCTCAAGACGCTCTAGTAGAGGTTGGCCCTCGCCAGGGAGAGCAATTGATCCGTGAAGAAGACATCCTTGCCAAAATCCAAGAACTCGGAGACGAATTAGCACTGGTCATGATTGGCGGCGTTAACTATTATACTGGCCAGTATTTTGATTTGGAAAAAATCACAAAAGCTGGGCACGCTGTTGGCGCAGTGGTTGGTTTCGATTTAGCGCATGCCGCGGGTAATGTCAATTTAAAATTGAACCAATGGAATGTTGATTTTGCTGCTTGGTGTGGATATAAATATTTGAATTCTTCACCGGGTGGTGTTTCGGGGATGTTTATCCATGAAAAACATGCCAATAATAAAAGCTTACCTCGCTTTGCTGGTTGGTGGGGCCACAACAAAGAAGTACGTTTTCAAATGGAGCCTGGTTTTGACCCCATTCCGGGTGCGGAAGGGTGGCAACTCAGTAATGCGCCCGTTTTAGGGATGGCCGCACACTTGGCGTCTTTGGAAATCTTTGAAGAAGCAGGCATGGATCGTATTGGCGAAAAGCGCGATCAAATGACGGCCTTTCTCGAATTCTTGATCCGTGAAATTTCTTTAAGAAATCGAGAAAAATGTGAATTTGAAATCATTACACCAAGTTCACCGACTCAAAGAGGCGCTCAGTTGTCGATCATGGCGAAGGGTCAAGGACGTCAGCTTTTTGATAAATTAACGGCACTAGGCGTTATTGCAGATTGGCGCGAACCAAATGTGATTCGTATCGCTCCGGCACCACTTTATAACTCTTATGAAGATTGTTGGCGTTTTGCTCAGTATTTAGAGCAGGCGATCAGTTAGTTTGAACTCAGATAGGTTTCGAGATCTGGCGCAAAATGCGCAAGTTCTAGCGCTCTTACTGCGTTTTCAATTTGTTCAGGACTCGCTTTTTCCGGTAGCCTGACCGCGTGCTGAAAAAGCATCTTTCCTTTATCGAATTCTTCATTTACTAAATGGATTGTTATGCCGCTGAAATTTTCTTGAGCTTCCGCAACGGCTGCATGTACTTTTTTACCGTACATCCCGGCGCCCCCATAATTAGGCAACAATGCCGGATGAATATTAATGATGCGGTTGGGAAAGGCCTCAAGGAGTTCGGATGGAATCTTTTTCAAGAAACCAGCTAAAATTACCCATTGGGCATTTTGTTCTAGACAAAATTTGAGGTAGGCAGAAAAGTCTTGGCCTTCCAAATTGGCAAACGGAACTTGTCTTTCTTCACAAAACGAAGCCATTGTCTCATTCTCTTTACTAGAGACTACACCACACACATTAATCGCCTCATTTTCATTAAAATAACGTATGATTTCTCGGGCGTTGCTCCCGGCACCAGAAATAAAAATGATTATTTGTGTTTGCATTTGAGCAACAAAGTTAAGCATAGTGACTGATTCCAAGCATTTGAGCCTTGCAGTGTTGATAAATTAAATTCATATTTGTTTATTGGGGGATAGTTTTTTTCTTTGCAAGCTGAAACCTTTAAATTTTAAAAAATGTCTGACATCAAAGCTAAAGTTATCGCGATCATCGTAGATAAACTGAATGTTGAAGAAAGTGAAGTATCTAACGAAGCTAGCTTCACAAATGACTTGGGTGCTGATTCACTCGACACCGTTGAGTTAATCATGGAATTCGAGAAACAATTTAACATTTCTATTCCAGACGATAAAGCAGAAGGTATCCAAACTGTTGGTGACGCTATTGCTTACATCGAGGCAAACGTGTAATCTTTCACGCTACTAATTCATAGGTATGCAATTAAAAAGAGTTGTTGTAACGGGCCTAGGTGCGCTCACCCCAATAGGAAACACAGTACAAGAATACTGGGATGGCCTAATGGCAGGTAAGAGCGGAGCTGCACCCATCAAACAATTTGATGCTTCTTTATTCAAGACGCAATTTGCATGTGAATTAAAAGACTTCAATGTGGAAGACCACATTGACCGTAAAGAAGCACGCAAGCTTGATCAATTTTCGCAGTATGCCATAGTTACCGCAACGGAAGCTATGGCAGATGCTGCCTTACTTGAATCAAATCCGAACCTTGATCGCATTGGCGTTATCTGGGGTTCAGGTGTTGGGGGTCTTAAAACTTTCCAAGAAGAAGCCAGAGAATACTTTGGCGGAGACGGCACACCACGTTTCAATCCTTTCTTTATCCCTAAAATGATTGCTGATATCGCAGCGGGGCACATTTCAATTAAATACGGTCTTCGCGGACCAAATTACGTATGTGTTTCTGCCTGTGCATCGGCAACCAATGCCATAATTGATGCCTTTAACCTCATTCGTTTAGGTAAAGCCGACGCCATTGTTACTGGTGGTTCAGAGGCAGGTGTCAATGAAATGGGTATGGGTGGTTTCAATGCTTTAAAGGCATTATCTACTCGCAACGAATCTCCAGAAACTGCATCTCGCCCGTTCGACCTCGATCGCGACGGTTTTGTACTCGGAGAAGGCTCTGGCTGCCTCATTCTTGAAGAATACGAGCATGCCATTAAAAGAGGCGCAAAAATTTATGCCGAAGTAATCGGTGGCGGAATGTCCGGTGATGCTTATCACATGACAGCACCACACCCAGATGGTATCGGCGCCAGAAACACCATGATAGCTGCGCTTGAAGATGCTGAAATTGACCCATCACAAGTTGACTACGTCAATGTTCACGGAACATCTACACCTCTTGGCGATATCGCTGAGGTGAAGGCTATTCAAAGTGTTTTCGGTGAACACGCTTACAAACTCAACATTAGCTCAACCAAATCAATGACTGGCCACCTTCTTGGTGCTGCCGGAGCTATTGAAGCTGTTGCTTGTGTGTTGTCTGTCAAAAACGACATCGTTCCACCAACGATCAATCACTTTACCGACGATCCTGAGCTAGACTCAAAACTTAACTTTACCTTCCACAAAGCACAAGCTAGAACGGTAAATATTGCACTTTCCAACACTTTCGGTTTTGGGGGTCATAACACCACCATTATCGTCAAGAAATTCAACGCATAATTTGCTGAAATTTCCTTTGTTTTCAAAGAAAAAAACCGCTGATGAATTGAAGCTCATTCGTTTTGTCATGCAGAACTTTGGCTATAAACCGGTTCACATTCAGCACTTTAAACAAGCACTTACCCACAAAAGCATCCTATCTGAAGAGGCTTTACTACAAGCCAACGAACGGCTAGAATTCTTAGGAGACGCTATCTTAGACGCCATTGTAGCTTCGTATATTTTTGAAAAATATCCCGATGCCGACGAAGGCAAACTCACTAAAATCAAGTCTAAAATTGTCAACCGCAAAACACTGTCCGGCATCGGAGAGCGCATGGGTATTCGACAACACCTCATTTACAATCAGAGTAGAAGCATCAACTTGGCAGGCCTTGAAGGTAATGCGCTAGAAGCCTTGGTTGGCGCTATTTATTTAGATGCCGGTTATGAGCGAACGAAACACGTGATTCGCAACAATGTTTTCAGAAAGCACTTGAATTTAGCACAACTTCTTGAAGAGGAAATAGATTTTAAATCTGCCCTATTCATCTGGTGCCAGCGCAAAAAATTGAGCCTTGAATTTAAATTACTTGATGAGCAATTCATAGATGGCAAGTGGCAATATGAAATGGAGGTTCAGATCAATAGAACGGCCTATGGCAAGGGAAAGGGCTTATCTAAAAAGGAAGCTGAGCAGGCGGCTTCAAAAGAAACCCTTGCCTTAATGGGAGAAATTTAATTCCGCATTACAATTTCTAAAATTTGTAGTACATTTGTTGCACTAAAGCAGATAACAATGACTTGGACAGACTTCGTTTATAAAATTGGTGACGCATTTCAATGGTCTTTTGGTTTTTTTGAATTCGTCAAAAACTATTTCAACAATATCCTTATCGTATTAGGCTTTTTTGGCTTTTACTACTGGATGCGCACACAAAAACGTCTTTCAGACAAATCAAATGTGCCAGTTGATATCAAAGACAACCAGGGTTGGTATAAAAAAGAAGGTCAACAGCTGAAATAAGCTGTTTAAAAACATAAAAAAAGGGCGGTTAACTAACCGCCCTTTTTTATTTCATTGATAATTCTATTTATCTGATGTCAAAGAAGACATTAAATATTCGCGATTCATGCGTGCGATGTTTTCAAGAGAAATTCCTTTAGGGCATTCTACTTCACAGGCTCCAGTATTTGTGCAATTTCCGAAACCTTCTTCGTCCATCTGACGCACCATATTAAGTACGCGATCTTTGGCTTCTACTTTACCTTGTGGAAGCAAAGCGTACTGAGAAACTTTAGCGCCTACAAATAACATTGCAGAGCCGTTTTTACAAGTAGCCACACAAGCACCACAACCAATACAAGCTGCCGCTTCAAATGCTTTGTCTGCGTCTGCTTTCGGAATAGGAATAGCGTTGGCATCCATTGTGCGACCTGAAGTATTGACAGAAACAAAGCCTCCAGCTTGTTGAATGCGGTCAAATGCTGAGCGGTCTACGACTAAATCTTTGATAATTGGAAAAGCGCGTGATCTCCATGGCTCCACATAGATCGTGTCACCGTCTTTGAAACTACGCATGTGCAACTGACATGTTGTGGTTCCGGTTTCTGGGCCATGTGCTCTTCCGTTGATATACAAAGAACACATACCGCAAATACCTTCGCGACAGTCGTGGTCAAAAGCAATTGGTTCTTTTTGCTCGTTGATCAATTGCTCGTTCAATTGGTCGAGCATCTCTAGAAACGAACTATCTGTAGACACCTGATTGAGGCTATAGGTTTCTAGACCACCTTTAGCATTGGTATTTTTTTGTCTCCAGATTTTTAGGGTAATATTGATATACTTTGAAGCCATACTATTCTTATTTATAGTTGCGCGCAGCAATTTTGATGAATTCATAATTCAAAGCCTCCTTGTTCAAGTTAGCTTTGGTTGCGTCTCCTCCTTGGTATTCCCAAGCGGCTACATATTTGAAATTTTCGTCGTCACGAAGCGTTTCTCCTTCGCTGTCTTGATATTCTTCACGGAAGTGACCACCGCAAGATTCTTGACGATGCAAGGCATCTACAGCCATAAGTTGTCCGAGCTCAATAAAGTCAGCTACACGCATCGCTTTATCTAGTTCAGGGTTCATTTCATCGGCAGCTCCAGGAACAAATACGTCGTTGTAGAACTCTTCTTTGAGTGCTGCAATTTCTTCAATAGCTTGTTTCAAGCCAGCTTCGTTGCGCGCCATACCAACTTTGTTCCACATAATCAAGCCTAAACGCTTGTGGAAGTGGTCAACAGACTTGGTGCCTTTATTGTTGAGGAAGCGCTCAATACTTGCTTTTACTTCAGCCTCAGCAGTTTCGAATTCTGGTGTGTCTGTAGCAATTTTTCCTGTTCGGATATCATTAGAGAGATAATCTGAAATGGTGTAAGGCAATACGAAATAACCATCGGCTAATCCTTGCATGAGTGCAGATGCACCTAAACGGTTAGCTCCGTGGTCAGAGAAGTTTGCTTCTCCAGCAACAAAACATCCTGGAATTGTACTTTGTAAGTTGTAATCAACCCATACACCACCCATTGTGTAGTGAACGGCAGGGTAAATTTTCATC
>JAURHO010000071.1 GCA_030833265.1 Crocinitomicaceae bacterium
TTACCAATCAAACAAAAAATTTAGACCATCTTACAATTTGTAAGAATTTAGGAATCCCACTCGTTTTGTTTGATAACACACTTGAGAGTCAAGACTTCCCAAACGTTCACATCGATGATGCAGCAGCTGCTGCTGCTTGTGCGAAATACCTCAATGAAAAAAAGGTAAAACGTGTAGCGGCAGTTTTTGGCCCAGAGGAACTGAACATCTCTAAAAATCGAAAGGCTGGTTTTCAAGGCACCTTAAACACCAACATCACTTGTGAGATTTGCTATGCTAAAGATGCAAAAGCTGCCTATGATTTTGTGAATGAGCAAATTAACACGCATCAGACCTCTGCTTTTTTCGGAATTTCTGATGAAGTATTATTAGGGATTGTTACGGCCATTAAAGAAAACAGACTTTCTAAAAAGACGATTGTAATCGGATTTTCAGACGGTTTAACTATGCCTTTCTTACATAAACAATTGCATTACATCTTTCACGATGGTAAAATTGTAGGCGAGCACGCCGCAAATTTGATTTTAAGTCATATCGAAGAAAGCCCAACTCATAAGCAAAATATCGAAATCAAGGTCGAATTAATCGGCGCATAGGGCTGTTTTATACAATATTTCTAACTTTGAGCTAGAAATGCAACACGAGCTCAATTTAAAACCTTACAATACTTTTGGTATTGCCGCTAATGCGCTACATTTTGCTTCGTTTAACGAGGTACAACAATTACCCGCATTACTTAACGCTTATCCCCACCTACCCCTGTTAATCTTGGGAGGCGGCAGCAACGTGCTCTTTACCGCTGACTTTGAAGGCTTGGTTTTGCGCAATGAGATCAAAGGGATAGAGCTGCTCAAAGAGGATGCTGACAATGTCTATGTAAAATCTGGTGCCGGCGAGGTTTGGCACGAATTTGTTTGCCATTGCATTGATCATCATTGGGCTGGGCTTGAAAATTTATCATTGATTCCTGGATCTGTAGGCGCAAGTCCCATGCAAAATATCGGTGCTTATGGTGTAGAAATCAAAGATGTGTTTCACGAACTAAGCGCTTACCATATTGCTTCTGGTGAAATACACACCTTTAACAAGCAGCAGTGTCAATTTGGTTACCGAGAAAGCGTTTTCAAACGCGCACTCAAAAATCAATACATCATCATTGATGTTACTTTCAAGCTTCACAAAGTAGCTAACGTAAAAACCAGTTACGGTGCCATTCAACAAGAGCTAGAAAAAATGGGCATTACTGAACCCACCATCCAAACTGTATCCAAGGCAGTTATTGCCATCAGACAATCTAAATTACCAGACCCAAAGGTTTTGGGTAATGCCGGGAGTTTTTTCAAAAACCCAGTAGTTTCCATGCAACTCTTCGAAACAATCAAGCGCAATTATCCAGAAGTTTCATTCTACCCTGTCTCCGAAACCGAAGTTAAATTGGCGGCTGGCTGGCTTATTGAAAAAGCGGGTTTCAAGGGGCTCAAAAAAGAAAACTGTGGTGTCCACGATAAGCAAGCTTTGGTGTTGGTCAACTACGGAAAAAGTACTGGACAAGAAATCTTGGACTTATCTACGCAAATCATTGAACAAATTCAAAAACTTTTCGGCCTGACCCTAGAACGAGAAGTCAATATCATTCCCAACCATGAAAGTATCTTATAACTGGCTTAAAGATTTACTCAACTTCCCCTATTCCCCAGAAGAACTAGACGCTGTCTTGACAGAAACTGGTTTAGAGGTAGAAGGCATTGAACATATTGAAGATATCAAAGGTGGATTGAAAGGCGTAGTTGTTGGTGAAGTACTCACCTGTGAAAAACATCCAGATGCAGACAAACTCAAAGTAACCACAGTCAATGTAGGTACTGCTGAACCATTGCAAATTGTTTGTGGCGCTCCTAATGTAGCGCAAGGTCAAAAAGTGCTTGTAGCAACCGTCGGAACAACGCTTTACCCACAACCCGATCAAGCATTTGAAATAAAAAAAGCCAAAATCAGAGGTGTCGCATCTGAAGGTATGCTCTGCGCCGAAGATGAACTCGGTTTAGGCAGCAGTCATGACGGTATTTTAGTTTTGGATTCAAATAAGCTTGTTGGTACGCCAGCAGCAGAATTATTTGAGCTCCAAAACGATGCGCAATTAGAAATAGGCCTCACGCCTAATCGCTCAGATGCCATGGGACACCTCGGCGTTTGCCGCGACATCAGGGCCTACATGCATGCCCAGCTTAATTTGAGTTCAGACCTCATTTGGCCCCAAATAGCGGAAATTCAAAATAGCGGAAGTGCATTGCAAATCGATATTGTTGACCAGGAGGCTTGCAAGGCCTATTACGGTATCGAACTGACCAATATCAAGGTGGAAGCATCTCCGGCTTGGTTGCAAAGCAGACTGCGCGCAGTAGGCATCAAGCCAATCAATAACGTGGTTGACGTCAGCAATTATGTCATGCGAGAATTAGGGACACCTTTGCATATTTTTGATGCTTCAAAAATAAAAGGAAACGCAACTGTTCGCCAAGCTAAAAAAGGCGAAAAATTCATAGCCCTTGACGAGCAAACATACGAACTCCAAGGTACAGAATTGCTGATCGCAGATCAAAATGGTCCATTATGCCTTGCCGGAATTATGGGCGGCAAAGAAAGTGGTGTCCAAGAAAACACGACTCATATTCTTATCGAATCGGCTGTATTTGATGCAGTAAGTGTGCGCAAAGCGGCCCGGATTCACGGCTTTAATACCGACGCTTCCTTTCGATTTGAACGCGGGGTAGATCCTGACTTAACACTTTATGCATTAAAACGTTGCGTATATTTACTTCAACAAATTACTCAAGCAAAACAGCACAGTCAATTATTTACTTTTGAAGGAAATACGGCCCCAGCTATTTCACTTGAGCTCAATCTTCAGCAGGTGAACCAATTGATCGGAACCCCTTTGGATACAGCACTCATTGAAAGCATTCTCACCGATCTCGATTTTGAAATATTAGAAAAGCAACCTACTCAGCTGCTCATACGCGTACCGCGCTACCGCGTTGATGTTACCAGACCAATAGATGTCATTGAAGAAATCTTGCGTATCTACGGCCTCAACCAAGTGCCGCTTCCAGAAAAATGGAACTTCTCCTTGCCCGTTCGCCCCAGATTTTACCCTGAAAAACACAAAGAAAGTGTCAGTGAATTTTTAGTTGGGCGCGGTTATTCTGAGATCTTGAATAATTCACTGACCAAACTTGCCTACGCCGAGAAAATTTCAAGTTCAAAGCCTCAGGAGGCCATTCAACTATTAAATCCATTAAGCCAAGACCTCGGTATACTCAGACAATCTTTGCTTTTCGGACTTTTGGAGTGCTTGCAATACAATCAGAACAGACAGCAAAGCAACCTTCGCATCTTTGAATTTGGGCAGCATTACAACCAACAAAACGAAAAGCGTCAAGAAAAAAGTCAACTTGCACTTGCGCTCATGGGCCAGCATACAGCAGAAAATTGGCAAAATACGGATGCTAAAGCGCTCAAATTTAATTTCTTCGATTTAAAAGCAGAGGTCCAATCGCTTTTCGAACGTTTTGGCCTAGCAAACAAAATAGAGGAAGCCAGCATACAAGATCCACATTTTGAAGATGGTATTGCCTTTGAACTCAACGGAAAATGCTTGGCTCAAATGGGTTGGGTAAGCGCTGAAATTCAAACTGCATTTGACCTAAAGCAACGACCATTCATTGCATTAATCAACTGGGATGACCTCATGCATGCCATTCGCAAGCAACAAATCGTTTTCCAAGAACTGCCTAAATCTTTCGCTGTGCGCCGAGACCTCTCTTTGCTCATTGCCAAAGAAATCAAATACAACGACCTCAAAATCGCAGCGCAAAAAGCAGAGCGCAAACTCTTGCAAGATGTGAACTTATTTGATGTTTATGAAGGAAAAAATTTGGCCGACGGCATGAAATCTTATGCACTTTCTTTCTATTTGCAGGATGCGCAGCAAACGCTAACTGACAAACACATTGAAAAGTCGATGCAACAAATTTTACAGGCCTTAGAGAAGGACTGTGGAGCAAAGCTCAGGATGTAAATACATGCCTATTGCATTTAAATCCGGTAATAAGAAAAACAAAGAAATTGGTGCTATGCAGTAATGTAGCGCTCCAAATTAGGATTGCTGGTCAATTCTTCTGAACCTAATATTAATAAAGACTTCACTTTATTGGTTTCTAACCACAACTCAAAGTTCGTGATACCAACACGCAAGGTGCCATTGATATCAATTTTATGAACCGGCTTTTGCTGCTTGTCAAAAAGTGCCTTGACCTCTAATATTTCAGCAGATAATTCTTGGTTCTGATTGAAAATGAGCAAGCTATCGGTGGCCTCGAAAAAATCAGCTGGCTTTTCTTGTGCAACAATAAGTTCCTGAGCTTTGGATGTAGCCCAGTTTTGAATGGCACTAGAAAATTGGTTGGCGGCTAATAAATAAATCGTGGCTACTTTCATGCTTACTCTAAAATTGTCCGCAAATATAGCGCTAATAAGCTTCTGCTACTTTTCGTAACCTAAAATTTTCAGATAATCTTGTGCAGTTTGCTCATTACTAAACACTTCGGTCTGAATTTTTCCGTCTTCGTCCCTCCTGATCAAGATATGCTTCGGTTCTGGAATGAGACAGTGCTTCAAACCGCCGTAGCCACCAATTGTTTCTTGATATGCCCCAGTACTGAAAAATCCGATGAAAAGCGTGTTGTTTTTATCGAATTTCGGCAAGTAAATGGCATTGGAATGCTGCTCAGAATTGTAGTAATCATCGGAGTCACAGGTGAGCCCACCGAGTAAGACGCGCTCGTAGTCATCATTCCAACGGTTAATTGGCAACATAATAAAGCGCTGGTTAATCGCCCAAGTGTCTGGAAGATTCGTCATGAAAGAAGAATCAATCATGTTCCATTTTTCGCGGTCATTTTGCTGTTTCTGGTGTAAGACACTAAAAATAGCACCGCCACTCTCGCCGACTGTAAATGATCCGAATTCAGTAAAGATATTTGGCTCCGGAATATCGTTGTCTTGACACACACGCTTTACCTGCGTTAAGATTTCGCGTACCATATAGGCGTAGTCGAAGTCAAAAGCCAAAGATTTTTTAATTGGGAAACCCCCGCCAATGTTCAATGAATCTAGCTCTGGGCAAAGTTTCTTGAGATCGGAGTAGACGCGTAAACACTTGGTTAATTCGTTCCAGTAATAAGCCGTGTCATTGATACCCGTATTGATGAAAAAATGCAGCATTTTGACGCGTACCCTAGGGTTTTCCTTGAGAATGGCTTTGTAAAACGGCACGATTTCACGGTATCGAATACCCAAACGCGACGTATAAAATTCGAACTTTGGTTCCTCTTCAGAGGCAATTCGAATTCCGATATTCAATTCTTTAGTAGTTGAACTGATCAATTGTTTCAGTTCATCAATGTTATCTACAACGGGTACAATTCGCAATTGATCTTCTTCTATCAACTGCGCGATATTATCTAAGTAAGGCTTTGGTTTGTAGCCATTGCAAATGACATAACTTTTTTCTTTCAGCTTACCCGCAGCATGCAAACTTTTAACAATATCAATATCAAAAGCAGATGAAGTTTCAATATGGACATCGTTTTTAAGCACTTCATCTAGCACAAATGCAAAATGCGAACTTTTGGTGCAATAAGAGTAATAGTAATTTCCTTGATAGCCCAGGTTCATGATGGCTTCTCTAAACCAACCTTTGGCACGCTGAATATTATTTGAAATTTGAGGTAAATAATGGAATTTTAGCGGCGTACCGTGCTCGTGTACCAAACGCATCAAGTCAATCCCGTGAAAAAACAGACGTTCTTCGCGAAGAAAAAATTCGTTCTGTGGAAAATCAAAGGTTTGATCAATTAAATCAATGTATTTAGTTCTCATGCGTTTTCAAATAATAACTGAGTTCTGTACGTAAATACTGCGCTTTAGTTTCGCTTACTTAAACTGTTTTGAAACACACCGCAAATTTGTGCAAAAATACTGCTTTTTAAATGGATTGTTAGTGCCTGAAAATAGTACTTTTGAGCACAGCAAATTTTCATGTCCTACTTAGACGAATTAAACGAAAGTCAGCGGGTTGCCGTTGAACATATTTATGGCCCCATCATGGTCATTGCCGGCGCAGGCTCGGGCAAAACACGCGTGCTCACCTACCGCATCGCCCACATGATGGAACAAGGTGTTGATCCTTTTAACATTTTAGCCTTGACTTTCACCAATAAAGCTGCCAAAGAAATGACCGAAAGAATTGGTCATATTGTCGGTGGCGGCGAGGCAAAAAACATCTCCATGGGGACCTTCCACTCGGTGTTCTCGAAAATTTTGCGCTTTAATGCTGAAAGAATCGGCTTCCCGAACAACTTTACCATCTACGACACCCAAGATTCCAAGAGTCTCATTAAAGATATCATCAAAGAGTTCAACCTCGACGACAAAACCTATAAACCAAGCATGGTTTTTGGCCGCATTTCCGCTGCAAAAAACAACCTGATTTCACCAGAGGCCTACATGGCCAATCCGGAAATTCAGCTCGAAGACAAAAAATCTCGCAGACCCGAACTTGGGCGAGTCTTTCAGGCCTATGCCAACCGCTGTCAAAAAGCAGGCGCCATGGACTTCGATGACCTCTTGTATTTTACCAATGTTTTGCTCCGAGACTTCCCCGATGTCTTGCATTACTACCAACAAAAGTTCCAGTACATCTTAGTCGACGAGTACCAGGATACCAACTATGCCCAATACCTCATCGTAAAAAAATTAGCTGCAGCTTATCAAAATATTTGTGTTGTAGGCGATGACGCGCAAAGCATCTACTCTTTTCGGGGCGCCAACATTGAAAACATCCTAAATTTCCGCAAAGACTACCCCGATTTTGCACTCTACAAACTCGAGCAAAACTACCGCAGCACGAAAACCATTGTAGAAGCGGCCAATAGCGTCATCAAGAAAAATAAAGATCAAATTTTCAAAACGGTCTGGACCGACAACCAAGAAGGCGGAAAAATCAAGGTCTTGCGCTCCTTAACTGACAACGAAGAAGGACGCAGCATTGCCCAAGCCATCTTTGAAAAGAAAACAGCCGAAGGTAGTCGTTTCCAGGACTTTGCCATACTTTACCGCACAAAAAAACAATCAAGGGCCTTTGAGGAAGCGCTGCGCAAACTCAATATGCCTTACAAAATTTATGGGGGCTTGTCTTTCTACCAACGCAAAGAAATCAAAGACCTGTTGGCTTATTTTCGTTTAGCAGCCAACCCTCACGACGAAGAAGCTTTCAAACGCGTGATCAATTACACACAGCGCGGCATCGGCAAAACAACTGTAGAAAACATCATCATTGCGGCCAATAAATACAGCACCAGCATGTGGGAAGTCGTTAAAGATTTCCATAAGTATCCTGCCGATGTAGGGTCGGCGGCCAAGAGTAAAATTTACGAGTTTGTCACCATGATTGACAGCTTCGGTGCTGAACTTGAAAAAGTAGATGCGTATATCCTAGCCGACCGCATTGCGAAGTCTTCGGGCATCATTCGCGAGCTCATTTCCGAAAAAGACAAAGGCCCTGAAGAGGTCGAACGCTTTCAGAACATCGAAGAATTATTGGCCGGTATTCAAGAATTTGTCAAAGGCAATGAAGATGGTACACTGCGCACCCTCGCAGACTTCATGATGGATGTCGCTTTACTCACCGACGCCGATCAAGAAAACCCCGAAGAGCGCAACCACATCAGCCTCATGACCATCCACTCGAGCAAAGGTCTTGAGTTTCAACACATTTATATTGTTGGCCTCGAGGAGAACTTATTTCCTTCTCAAATGGCACTCAATTCCAGATCTGAACTTGAAGAAGAACGCCGCTTGTTTTATGTGGGTATGACCCGCGCGAAACGTGAATTACGAGTGAGTTATCGCGGAAAACCATCGCCATTTCTCGCACAAGCAGGGTTACTGACCAGTTAGTGGAATGCGCATTTAATTAATTTGCATCATTG
>JAURHO010000072.1 GCA_030833265.1 Crocinitomicaceae bacterium
CGATTTCATAAGTTTTGAGCTCGCCACCAAAACCACTGACATCGGCCACTCCTTTTACACCAAGCAACTGCCTTCTAATGACCCAATCTTGAATAGTGCGCAGATCTGAAGGACTAAACTTTTTCTCGTAACCGGGCTTTGCGCGCAAAGTATACTGGTAAATTTCTCCAAGTCCCGTACTCAAAGGTGCCATTGAAGGATCTCCAAAACCTGTTGGAATGCTATTTTTGGCTTCAGACAAGCGCTCTTGCACTTGTTGTCTGGCCCAATAAATATCGGTTTGTTCGGTAAACACAACCGTAACGACACTCAGGCCAAAACGACTAAACGAACGGATTTCTTCGATCCCAGGAATGGTGGCCATGGTTTGTTCCACCGGAAAAGTAACAAAGCGTTCAATGTCTGTGGCGCTGGCAGCTGGCGCTTGGGTAACAATTTGAACTTGGTTATTAGTGATGTCTGGTACAGCATCGATGGGCAGTTGTTGCAATGAAAACAAACCCCAAACGATAAGACCAAGTGTCAATACGGCAACGATTAATTTGTTGTGTATCGACCAATGAATGATGCGATTTAACATAAAGATTTCAATTAAAATTAAGTATTAGACTGCTGTACTTAATTTTAATTGAGGTGGATGCCAAAAGTGAAAGTAATCATTGACCGCAAGATTTTGAGGCGCCACATGATTGCGTTCTTGGTGCGGGTATACTACCCATGTTGTAACGGGCGTTTCAATAGGTTGAAGTTCTTGACAATAAAATTGAACGCTATGCTGAACAGTTGATTTAAAAGGTAATTCGCGGTGCTCTGAATGCGCTTCGGCAATTTGTTGGATGTAGTGTTCTTGAATGAAGTTCAAAAAACTAGGGTCTTGCGCTTCTTTTTGATAGGCTTGGTAATGCTTCAGCAAAGCCTCTGTTTTAAAAAATTCAAGCCCTTGCCAGTTTGGTGCTAGAGAAAGCAGCAAAAAATAAACAGAAAGTACAAGTGCCCAAAAACGCATAGACAAACTTACAAAAAAGAATACATAACTTCGTGCCTAGCTCTAATTCAAAACCATTCTAATGAAAGCACGCATATTTATATTATTGCTGTTACCCTTTAGCTTTTTAGCTCAACAAGCTGCTAATTCTTGCCGTGAATTCAAAGCAAGAAAAACGCAAATGCTTACAAAAAGTGCAAGTTTGACCGAAGCTGAAATTGCTAAAACCGAATTGTACGACGTTTCCTATTATTTTTTGGACCTCAACATGACCAATACCTCCACTTACTTAAGTGGTTCGGTTGAAATCCATGCCAAAGCCAAAGTAAATTTAGATACTGCACTGGTTGAGTTATTTGAATCTTTGAGCATTTCTCAGGTTCAAGTCAACGGAAGCACGGTTGCTTTCAACAGGATTTCAAACCGCGTAAACATTCCTGTCAACGCACTTGCAAACACAGCTTTTGTACTCAAGATTTATTACGCCGGAAACCCGCCTACTGCGCAAACCAATCCTTTAGGTGGGAGTGGTTTAACTGCCGGAACATCAAACACTTGGGGAAACAAAGTGGTTTGGTCTTTATCTGAACCTTTTTCAGCCTATGAATGGTTTGCAGTCAAACAGAGCCTAACCGACAAAGCCGATTCTTGTGCGGTTCATATTACTGTTCCCGACACATTAATGGCGGGTTCCAATGGGCTGCTTGAAAATGTTGTGAGTCTTCCCAACAACAAAAAAAGATTTGAATGGAAGCATCAGCACCCCATAGATTATTACTTGATCTCTGTTGCTGTCGCTAAATACATTGACTACTCCATATATGCCAATCCTGTCGGGACTCCGAATCCCGTACTGATTCAAAATTTCATCTATGACAACCCAAATACGTTGCCCTATTTTATCGACGAAATCAACGAAACAGCTGATTTTATAGAACTGTATGCAGCTCTTTTTGGGCCTTACCCGTTTGCCGATGAAAAATATGGCCATTGCATGGCACCAATTGGCGGAGGCATGGAACACCAAACCATGACGACCCAAGGATTGTTTGAAAAAACGTTAACTTCTCACGAACTCGCGCATCAGTGGTGGGGAGACAACGTCACTTGCGCTTCTTGGTGCGATATCTGGCTCAATGAAGGCTTTGCCTCTTATGCTGAATATTTGATGTTGGCCAACTTGTATCCCGGTGATCAAATTGCACACATGCAACAAGTTCATCAGAGTGTTATGAATCAGGCAGGTGGTAGTGTTTGGGTACTCGATTCATTAAACGAGGCCCGCATTTTTAATGGCCGCCTCACTTATGACAAAGGCGCTGCCATTATCCATTCGATTCGCTATTTAGTCAATAATGACAGCCTCTTCTTTGATGGTTTGCGTGCGTTTCAGCAACACTATGCAGATAGCACTGCTACTGGTCTTGACTTCAAGAACTTCATGGCCAACTTTTGCAGCACAAACCTCGATGCGTTTTTTGAACAATGGTATTTTGGAGAAGGTTTTCCAACCTATGAGGTTGTTTGGAATCAAATCGGATCCGATGTCATCATCGAAATCAATCATACGGCGTCAATGCCCACCACTACACCAACCTTTACCAACCCTTTAGACATCCGAATATCAAGACAAGCACAACCCGACACACTCATTCGTTTTGAGATCACTGGAAACTCAGTGAGTTATTTGCTTCCGAATCTTGGAATTGTGCAAGGCGGTATATTTATTGATCCTGCGAATTGGATCATCAATGGTTTTGGAGGTGTCTTCTTTGACGCCAATCTGACTGCGACAACAAGCATTGAAGCAACTGAAAATAATTGGCTTGCCTATCCGAATCCGACCAATGAATTTATTTATGTGGACACAAAATCACAAACACCATTCACTTTTATGTTATTTGAAAGCAATGGAAAACTCATCCAAAACGGACAACTTGAAAGCACGCAAGGTATTGATGTGCATCAACTTAAACCTGGAAGCTATATTTTACGCCTACAAAATAACACTCACACAAGAATCCAGCTTGTAACAATAAAATAAATTAACCGTCGTTGTACGCAACAAAAAAATATTTATGAAAAAATTAGTTTTAAGCCTTGCCTTGATCAGTTGTGGTTTTTCTCAAGCGCAAATGAGCATTGAAGGGGTCTATTTACAATCAGGCGCCTTTTTTGGCGCAGGTAAAGCGAGCCTTGCCGATTTTCAAGCGCTAGCTCCGCAATCTGTCTTTTTGAATCAAGACTTGAGCGCCTATCAAAGTTATCCAATGTTTAATTTCGGCTTTCCAGGAGAATCTCAATCTTTAAATCTTGGGCTGCACCTTAACAAAATGCCAAATGCAACATTGCGTGTTGGCCTCATGCACATCAACCAAGGCAATGCTCTTTTTACAGGTGGTTCTTACACAGAATCCTTTCGTATAGATACACTCACCAGTTCTCAAACCGGAGAGCAGTTCTTTGTTGATTCTTTTAGTTCACACAATTATAACGCCACCTACTCCCAAGAACAATTGCGTCTAGATGCCTCGCTCATCTTTCGCTATAAAGCCGATAAGCGTTGGAGTTTCTATGGTGGAATTGGCGCCAACTTCGGTTTGAGTTACAACGGAGTGACAACCATTCAACACGGCGTATCACCTTATGGCAATTCTTCTGCCTTTGGATGGTTGTACAGTAGCATGAGTGGCAGCGACGAAACCGAAATTATCGAAAACAAAGGTGGCTTTGGTTTTGGTGTCTATGCGCCTCTTGGCATTGACTTTCAAGTTGGTAAAAAACGCGATTTCTTTAAGCCAATTCATTTATATATGGAACTCAGACCAGGCTTTAATATTAATCAAATAGCAGGCCTCGGTACCAGCTTTAGTGCAGGTAATTTCTCCAATATTGGCTTGCGTTTTCATATTAAGTAATTCATAAGGATTCTAAATTGAAAAGCCGGGAAGATTTTCTCGGCTTTTTTTGTGTTTAAATAAAGGTAAATAGTAAATTTGTGCCGCAATTGAAAACCAAGTTCTGTAACTTTTGTTACGATAATTAAACTAGACCAATGGAAGCAGCATCAAGCGCCAATTATTTGCCTTTACTCATGCAAATTGTAGTAGCGGCAGGTTTCGTGATTTTCACGCTGTTTGTTACACACAAACTCACCCCTAGAATTACTTCTGTCAAAAAAGACGACAACTTCGAATGTGGTATTGATGCGCAAGGAAATGCGCGTTTTCCGGTTTCGATCCGTTACTTCATGACAGCGATCTTGTTTGTTTTATTTGATGTAGAAGTTATTTTCTTCTACCCTTACGCCGTTAACTTCTATGAACTCAAACTAGAAGGTTTATTAGCAGTCATTATGTTTGTCGGTTTTTTCTTAACCGGTTTTTACTACATCTATAAAAAAGGAGCACTAGAATGGGAAAAATAGAAGACCTCGAAACCATCAATGGTGAGGGTTATCAGCTCACCACCCTTGACAAAGCCATAGCGCTTGCCCGAGCCAACTCTGTTTGGCCTTTGCCGTTTGCAACCTCTTGCTGTGGTATTGAATTCATGGCAACCATGGGGAGCGCCTATGACCTCTCTCGTTTTGGCATGGAACGCATGTCTTTTACACCAAGACAAGCAGACTTACTCATTGTAGCCGGAACCATTTCTAAAAAACTTGGGCCCGTTCTCAAAAGAGTTTATGAGCAAATGGCTGAGCCAAAATGGGTTTTATCTGTAGGGGCCTGTGCTTCTTCAGGTGGTATTTTTGATACTTACTCAGTACTCCAAGGGATTGACCGCATTATTCCTGTCGATGTTTACGTACCGGGTTGCCCACCAAGACCAGAACAAATCATTGAAGGCGTCATGAATATCCATGAATTGGTAAAAAAAGAATCCAACCGCAGACGCTATTCAGAAGAATACAAACATTTATTAGGCACCTACGAAATCGACATCGATCAACATGGAGAAGCTAAATAACCAAGATTTTCTAGCGGCCATTCAAGCAGAATTTGGCGCTGCCGTTCTTGCTCACGAAGAAGCCTATGGCATGCTCAACATTGAAGCTGTGCCTTCAAGTATTCACCAAATGATTGCGTGGTTACAACAACACCCAAGTCTTAGCGTGAATTACCTAACCAATATAGCTGGCATTCACTATCCAGAAAACGCGAATCGCGAATTTGCAGTAGTGTATCAATTGCATTCTTGGAAAAACAACCTGCGCTTGCGCATCAAAGGTTATCTAGCCAAAGATGCTTTGCAAATTGCCACAATCACAGACTTATTTGCAGGAGCCAATTGGATGGAGCGCGAAACCTATGATTTCTACGGTATTGAATTTACCGGGCACCCAGATCTTCGCCGCATCCTCAACATGGACGACATGGATTATTTCCCAATGCGCAAAGAATACGTTTTGGAAGACGGCACCAGAGAAGACAAAGACGACAGATTTTTCGGACGCAATACCCACGAAATATGAGCCAAGACCTAAAAGACATATTGCAGAACCCAGACCCTGCAAATATTGCTACCATTAATTTTGGTCCGACCCACCCTTCTACCCACGGTATTTTTCAAAATATCCTTAAAGTAGATGGCGAAAAAATCATTTCATCTGAGCAAACGGTTGGTTATATTCACCGTGCTTTTGAAAAATTGGCTGAAAGACGTCCTTACAATCAAATCACCCCGATCACCGACCGCCTTAATTATTGTTCGAGCCCAATCAACAATATCGGTTGGGAAATGACCGTTGAGAAACTTATCGGAGTCGAGATTCCAAAACGCGTTCAATATATGCGCGTGATCATCATGGAATTAGCCCGTATTGCCGATCACCTTATTTGCAATTCAGTAATTGGTGTAGATGCAGGTGCCCTCACCTCTTTCTTTTACCCATTTTCAGAACGCGAAAAAATCTACGAACTCTATGAAGAGTTAAGTGGCGCTCGCCTCACGACCAACATGGGAAGAATTGGAGGTTTTGAGCGCGACTTCACGCCAGTTTTTCACGAAAAACTGAAGTCTTTCTTGAAAACCTTCCCGAAAGCATTTGAAGAATTTGATAGCATGTTAGCGCGCAACCGCATTTTCATGGACCGCACCAAAGGAGCTGGGCCAATTTCTGCAGAACGTGCACTTTCCTATTCTTTTTCAGGGCCAAACTTGCGTGCAGCGGGTGTTGACTACGACGTGCGTGTCATGAGCCCGTATTCTTCTTACGAAGACTTCGATTTCATTATACCTGTTGGTGTCAACGGCGATACCTATGACCGCTTTATGGTGCGTCAAGAAGAAATTCGCCAAAGTTTGCGCATCATTGAGCAAGCCTACAAAAATCTCCCAGAAGGAGACTACAAAGCAGACCTTCCAGATTTTTACCTGCCACCTAAAGCAGACGTTTACAACAACATGGAAGCGCTTATTTATCACTTCAAAATTGTCATGGGCGAAACCGAACTGCCTGCTGGTGAAGTTTACCATGCCGTAGAAGGTGGGAACGGCGAACTCGGATACTATCTTATTTCTGATGGTGGCCGCACCCCATACCGACTACAATTCAGAAGACCTTGTTTTATTTATTACCAAGCATATCCAGAAATGATCAAAGGGATGCCAATTTCTGACGCCGTTCTGACGCTCAGTAGCATCAATGTCATTGCCGGAGAACTAGACGCCTAATATGAAAGCAGAACATCCACAAGCTGTGAATGAAGCACCAATTGACTTGAGTGCACACACCATGACAGAAATTCAACGCGTTATTGATCTGTTTCCGGCTGGCAAACAGAAAAGTGCCATTTTACGCGTCCTTCACCTCGTTCAAGAAGAATTAGGTTGGGTCAGTGTTGGCGCCATGAATCGTGTTGCCCAAATTTTAGCTATTCAACCGATCGAGGTTTATGAAGTAGCTACTTTCTACACCATGTTCCACCTTGATCCGGTAGGTAAAAACGTATTAGAAGTATGCCGAACAGGGCCTTGCCAATTAGTAGGTTCCGATGACCTCATCACTTACATTGAGCAAAAACTAGACATCAAAGTTGGTGAAACAACCAAAGACGGCATGTTTACCTTAAAAACTGTAGAGTGCTTAGGCGCTTGTGGTTACGGGCCGATGCTCATGTGTAAATACAAGTTTTACGAGCACCTCACCAAAGAAAAAGTCAACGAATTACTCGACGCCATGCGCGACGCTTCCCAATCTTAAATCAAAATGGCTAAGAAATTACTTTTAGAACACGCTGATGTACCCGGAATAGCTTCTTATGAAGTTTACCGCAAGCATGGTGGCTACGCCTCCGTTGAAAAAGCACTCAAAACCATGAGTCCGGACGAAGTCGTTGAAGAGGTAAAGAAATCAGGTCTGCGCGGACGCGGAGGAGCTGGCTTTCCAACCGGAATGAAATGGTCATTTTTGGCTAAACCTGAAGGTGTTGAAAGACACTTGGTTTGTAATGCTGATGAATCTGAACCGGGAACCTTCAAGGACCGCTACCTCATGGAAAAGATCCCTCACTTATTGATTGAAGGGATGATCACCTCAAGTTATGCACTTGGCGCACGTCGTTCATACATTTATATCCGTGGAGAATTCATGTATGTGCTGCGCATCCTTGAAAAAGCCATTGCCGAAGCTTATGCCAATGGTATGCTCGGAAAAAACATCCTTGGTTCTGGCTATGACCTCGACCTCGTGGTTGCACCAGGTGGAGGCGCCTATATTTGTGGCGAAGAAACAGCCCTACTCGAATCTTAGAAGGCAAACGCGGAAATCCAAGAATGAAACCGCCTTTTCCTGCAGTTAAAGGTCTTTGGGGAAATCCAACAGTTGTCAATAACGTAGAATCTATCGCAGCGGTAGTTCCTATCGTGAATCATGGCGGAGAAGCTTATGCTTCCATTGGAATTGAGCGCTCTACAGGTACTAAACTCATTTCAGCAAGTGGAAACTTGGTACGCCCAGGTGTTTACGAAATTGAGTTGGGCCTTTCAGTAGAAGAATTTATTTATG
>JAURHO010000073.1 GCA_030833265.1 Crocinitomicaceae bacterium
AACAGAAACGTACCTTGACGACTACATCGGTGCCTTTGTTGTTTGCACTGGCTTTGGCATTGAGACCCAACTTGAACGCTTTGAAAAAGAGCACAACGACTACGATTCAATTATGCTCAAAGCCTTAGCTGACCGCCTTGCCGAAGCGTTTGCCGAATATTTACACGAGAAAGTACGCAAAGAAATTTGGGGTTATGCTAGCAAAGAGCATTTCGCCAACACCGAGCTCATTGCCGAAGCATATCGCGGTATCCGACCTGCGCCCGGCTACCCTGCCTGCCCAGACCACCAAGAGAAACTTGGCATATTCAAACTGCTCAATGCTACTGAAAAGATTGGCGTCGAGTTGACCGAATCTTTGGCTATGTACCCTACTGCTGCCGTAAGTGGTTGGTATTTTTCGCACCCAGACGCCAAATATTTTGGTTTAGGAAAGATCACGCAAGAGCAAATTGAGGATGTCGCCAAAAGAAAAGGGCAAACCCTTCAAGAAATCGAGCGTTGGTATAGTTCAGTATTGCACTAACTCGGATTTGCTTCAAACCAAGCATCTATTTCAAAAGGTGCTTTGGTGGCTGCTTCAACCGCAAGTTCATCACAGCGTTCGTTTTCCGGATGCCCAGCATGTCCTTTGACCCAAACAAATTCTAAATCAAATTGAGGGTGCAATGCAAGGTAGCGCTTCCATAGGTCGGGGTTTTTTTTGTCCTTGAATCCTTTTTTGACCCAAGAAAAGACCCATCCTTTCGTGATCGAATCAATGACATATTTCGAATCTGAATGAATCACGACTGTGTACTTTTTGTTTTTAATGTGCTCGAGGGCTGCAATGACCGCCAATAATTCCATGCGATTATTTGTGGTTCGTCTGAATCCCTGACTCAACTCCATTCTTTTTTTTCCAAAAGAAAGGATAACACCAAAGCCACCCGGGCCCGGATTTCCTCTGGAAGACCCATCGGTAAAAACAAGTATTTTTTCTTGACTCATTGTTTTAAGCGGTCTGGGTTTTGTGATAAAAAGGCTGTCCAGGAGTCGCCTTTGGTTTTATTGTGCTCGCCAATTCCTTTCGAAAAATGATGGCAAACGGCTACTGCCAAACCATCGGTGGCATCTAGGTATTTTGGCATTTCTGGAAAAGCTAATAATTTTTGCAGCATCGCGGCAACCTGCTCTTTGGAGGCGCTTCCGCTACCTGTGATGGATTGCTTGATGCGTCTTGGCGAATACTCCTCAAAAGGAATGTCGTGATTGAGGCTGGCTGCTATGGCCACGCCCTGTGCCCTACCCAATTTGAGCATCGACTGAACATTTTTACCAAAAAATGGCGCTTCAATGGCCATCTCATCTGGTTTATACTCGGCGATAATACCGTTTAATCTTTCTAAGATTCTTTTCAATTTGTCGGGGTGCGTCGGTAATTTGTGCAGTTGTATGACGCCAAAATTGAGCATTTTGAGCTGATTTTTTTGCACATGAATGAGGCCGTAACCCATCACGGTTGTTCCGGGGTCAATTCCTAATATGATTTTATCTTCGCTCATGCTGCTGTAAATCTACACACTATTGACTTTGCATCATTAAAAAAACTGCTATCTTTGTGCCCTCTCGGGTGATTAGCTCAGTTGGTTTAGAGCACTACCTTGACAGGGTAGGGGTCACTGGTTCGAATCCAGTATCACTCACAAAAACCGGTTTAGGCCGGTTTTTTTATGCCTTAAAGTTTGACCGCAACTAGGCCCCCATGGTACTTTTGATCTGACTTTCCGGAATCAAGGCGTCTCCTTTCAAGCGCAAAAAGAGCTGAATCAGTGCCACCACATCTTTCTCGCAGTAAATCATGATGCGTTCGAGGTTCTGCTCTTCGAAATAAACTCGGGCTACATCTGCACCTGAAATGTCATCTTTTGGTGTCGGGATTTGAAATACATGGCAAAGTAAAGACAAGGACGTGAAAGATTTGTAATCTCCAAATTTCCAGAGTTCGAGGGTATCTAAATGGTTAATTTCCCATGGTTTCTTTCCTGCAATTTGTAAAATAGAAGGCAAAGCAATACCGTTGATCAGCATGCGGCGGCAGATATACGGAATGTCAAATTCTTTGGCATTGTGACCGCAAAGCAAATGATACGGGGTGTTGTAGTGTTCTTCTAATAGGTGTTTGAACTGCTTGAGCAGGGTTTCTTCGTCGTCGTGATAAAATGATTTCAAGCGGATGGCCCTGCCCTGCCCGCTATCATGAACCATCCCAACAGAAATACAAACAATTTTACCGAATTCGGCAAGAATGCCGCCACGCTCATTGTAAACTTGGTCTATTCCTTTCTCGGGGCCAACCTGAAAACGGTTTTTTTGCTCAAATAAGGATTGGCCTTTTTCATCGAGATCTTGAAATTGATAGACCTGCGGAACCGTTTCAATATCAAGAAAAAGGATCTTTTCAAGGGGAATTCTTTCTAACATAGGGGAAATTTACAAAGTAATCGGTTGTTGTTAAGCCTAAAAACGTGAAATTTGTAGTAATTGATATGGCCGAAACATTATTTTTTTCCAGTACAAGTAAAGACAAGCGCTATGCGGAGTTGTTGCCGCAATTGCAGGCCCTCATCGAAACAGAAGAAAATCCAATTGCCAACATGGCCAATTTTTGTGCCGCTTTGAAAGAAGCGTTTGGTTGGTTTTGGATTGGCTTTTACATGGTAGCAGGTGAAGAACTCATCCTTGGGCCCTTTCAAGGTCCTGTTGCCTGCACCAGAATTGCCAAAGGCAAAGGTGTTTGCGGAACGGCTTGGGCACAAGAAAAAACCATCTTAGTAGAAGACGTAGAGGCCTTTCCAGGCCATATTGCTTGTAGTGCTTTATCAAAAAGTGAAATTGTGGTTCCACTTAAAAAAAATGGCGCAGTAATCGGGGTACTAGATATTGATAGCACTGAGCTTGCCACCTTTGACCTACTCGATCAAACCCAACTAGAAAAAATTTGCCAATGGTTCGTTACGCGCTTATAATTGGCTTATTGCTCAGCGCATGTGCGCAAGTTGGCACCATCACCGGCGGGCCTACAGATGATTACGCACCAAAAGTTTTAAGTGCAAGCATTCAAGATCAGCAAGTTGCGGTCAAAGCACAACAACAAATTTTAGTCTTTGATGAATTTATCAAGCTAAAAGATGCCCAAAAACTCATAACACTCATGCCCAACGACAGCCGTTTGCAATGCACGGTTAAAGGCAAAGTATTGACCATTGATTTTCTAGATAGCCTCAAAGCGCAAACTACTTACACGCTCATCAGCAACGGCGGTGTGCAAGATATCACCGAAGGAAATGATTCTTTAATGACCTGGACCTTCTCAACAGGAAAGGTCCTTGACTCCATGACTTTAAGCGCTAGGTTTACGGAACTTATTCCGGAGAAAAAAACGGGCAAAGTATTGCTTGGCCTTTATGAAACTGACAGCAGTAAAACTGCCCGTTATATGGGTATGTTCACTGACAACAACGAATTAAAAATCAAAGGCTTAAAAGATGGAAACTACTATTTGAAAGCTTTTATAGATGCCGATTCAGATGGTGCTTGCGGGCCACAAGAAAGCCAAGACCAATACTTTAAGCAAATTAGCTTACAACAGCACCAACAGGATACCCTCTATTTGTATCTTTCTAAACCGATAATGAATGACACGGTCCAAAAGCTTGTTGCAAAAGATTCAAGCAGTATAACCGATAGTGTACTTCATACCGGAACTTTAATGGTTAATTGGGCCAATTTTGCGCCCGGTTCAGTGCTCTGTATTTATCAAAATGAGCAACTTATTCAAACTCAACTCATAAGCGACTCACTGACCAAACTGACGGGGCTCAAACCTGGTCTCTACTCCCTACATTTCTTCAAAGACTTGAATCAGAATGGTCAATGGGATCCAATCAATCCTGAGTTGCAACTGCGCGCAGAACCGCTTTTTATTTATCCGGAAAAAATCAAAGTCAAAGCCAATTGGGATATCGAAGTCCCCTTGAACAAGACCTTAAATAACTTGTTAGAACCTTAAAATATGCTCATGAAAAATATACTCTTTCTTGCTTGTACCTTGTTTTCAGTAAGTACATTCGCTCAAATCCAAACACCTAAGGCCAGCCCAGTTGTTAAAATTCAACAAAAAGTTGGCTTGGCCGATATCCAACTCGAATATTCTAGACCAGGTGCAAAAGGGCGCGTTATTTTTGGCGACCTCATTCCTTTTGATGCCACATGGCGTCTAGGCGCAAATGAGAATACCAAACTGACTTGTTCTGAAGCACTCATTTTTGGAAAAGACACTTTGAAAGCTGGCACCTATGCCCTTTTTGCAAAACCAGGCAAACAAACCTGGACACTTTATTTCTACACCGATTACAGCAATTGGGGGCTTCCTGAAACTTGGGATGCGCAAAAAGTGGCGCTAGAATTGAGCGCTCCAGTTCAAAAAAAGCTAGACTTCCAAGAAAACTTAGCCATCACGATTGAAGCCATGAATAACAGCGGTGCAAACCTTGAAATCGCTTGGGAAAATACCAAAATCGTAGTGCCATTTGGCTTAAATACGAAAATCAAAGTATTAGCAAGCATCGATAAAACCATGGCGGGCCCTACTGCCAATGACTACCATGCGGCTGCCACTTATTATTTCACTGAAAATCTCGACCTCAAGCAAGCTTTAGCTTGGTCTACAAAAGCTGTTGAACTACGCGGTAACTCTGCTTACTGGATGACGCGCCTCAAAGCGCAACTACAAGCCGCTAACGGTGACTACAAAGGCGCTATTGAAACGGCTAAATTGTCTTTGGAGGCAGCAAAAGCAGACGGCGACAACGCTTACGTGCTTTCCAATCAGAAGTCTATCGAAGAGTGGTCTAAAAAACGCTAATTCAGTTCAATAAGTAGGTTTGCTCAAAGAATACCGCCACCATTTATTATTGCACCTCATCATTTTCATGTGGGGTTTTACCGGAATTCTAGGTAAACTTATTCAGCTAGATGCGCTACTCATTGTTTGGCATCGGCTCTGGATTGCAGCCTTGTTTTTAGGCATCTACATCATCATGAAAAAGCGCTGGGCCTTACCCAAAGGAAAACAATTGTTCTGGACCATTTTGGTGGGATTAGTGGTCGCACTGCATTGGCTCACGTTTTATACCTCCATTCAGTTATCTACTGCGTCTTTAGGGATTTTATGTTTGTCTACTACAACCCTACACGTAACTTGGCTCGAGCCGCTCATCATGAAACGCAAATTTTCCTGGATTGAAGGCCTGATGGGCGTATTGGTCATTGGCGGCATCTATTTTGTGGCTCACGACTTCAAAGGCGATGAAAGAACGGCCTTGCTCATAGGTTTAGTTTCGGCTTTGTGTGCCGGCATTTTTTCGGTTTCAAACGGGAAATTAGCCCAACACAACGACACCGCTTCCATTAGCTTTGTAGAACTAAGCACAGGTTTTATCGCGCTTTCAGGATTTTTTATTTTTCAAGGAAAATGGAGTTTCTCTGAACTATTTACAATGCGGGCTTCAGATTTCTATTGGCTCTTGTTTTTAGGAATTTTATGTACGTCGTTCGCTTTTTTAGCCACCATTGATATCGTCAAGAAATTAGGTGCCTTTACCGTCTCCTTGAGCATCAACTTGGAACCGATTTACACGATTATTTTGGCTATTTTCTTGCTGAAAGAGCACAAATTACTCAATTCATCGTTTTATTGGGGTGCCTCCTTAATTATATTGGTGGTACTCGCAAACGGAATTATCAAACACAGACAAAAACTTAACGCAATATCAAAACATGGAAATGCAATACAATAATTTAGGAAAGAGTGGCTTACAAGTGAGCCGTTTATCGCTCGGATCTTGGCTTACTTTTGGCAAACAAATTGCCGATGAAACAGCTGCTGAGCTTATGCAAGTAGCTTATGACAACGGCATCAACTTTTTCGACAACGCTGAAATATATGCCCGCGGAAAAAGTGAAGAAGTCATGGGGGCCATCCTGAAAAAGAAAGGCTGGGCCAGAGATTCTTATATTGTCAGCAGTAAAGCATTCTTTGGTATTGGTGGTGAATTGCCTACTCAAAAAGGCCTCAGCAGAAAGCATTTGGTTGAAGCCTGCGAAGCGGCTTTAAAGCGTTTTGGCCTAGACTACCTCGATCTTTATTATTGCCACCGCCCAGACAAACAAACACCCATTGAAGAAACCGTCTGGACAATGCACCAGCTCATCATGCAGGGTAAGATTTTGTACTGGGGAACTTCTGAATGGTCTGCGCAAGAAATCATGGAAGCGCATATGTTTGCCAAGCAAAACCACCTCATTGGCCCTATCGTGGAGCAACCAGAATACAATATGTTTGTCCGTGACAAAGTAGAAGTCGAGTTTTCTCAGATTTATAAAACAGTTGGTTTAGGAACCACCACTTGGTCTCCGCTTGCCAGTGGTATTTTAAGTGGGAAATACAACTCAGAATTCCCTGACGGAACGCGCTTAGGCATGGAAGGCCTTGAGTGGCTCAAAGAGCGCAACCTCACGCCTGAACGCATCAAAGCAGTGCTTGCACTCACAGACCTAGCCAAAGAACTTGGGCTTTCTTTGCCGGTCATGAGTTTAGCTTGGTGCTTGAAAAATCCGAATGTTTCAACTGTCATTTTGGGTGCTTCTAAAGTGCCGCAGCTTCAAGAAAACTTAAAAGCACTTGATGCTCAAGCTTTACTCACTGAAGAAATCATGAACCGCATTGAAGCAATTTTAGATAACAAACCAGCATTCCCCGCTTATTAACAATCACTTAAGTTGCAAGCCATTGCTGAAGTTTCAGTAATTTTGCAGCGTCAAATTAACATTATGATTCAAACTGACATTATCATCATCGGAGCCGGACCAGTTGGTCTTTTCACAGTTTTTGAAGCTGGTTTACTCAAGCTGCGCTGTCACCTCATTGACTCTTTACCACAACCAGGTGGGCAGTGTTCAGAAATTTATCCGAAAAAACCCATTTACGACATCCCTGGATTCCCGTCAATATTAGCCGGAGAACTCATCGATAACCTCATGGAACAAGCTGCCCCATTCAAGCCAGGTTTTACACTTGGTGAGGCCGCACTCAGCATTGATAAAGATGAAGAAGGTCAGTTTATTGTCACCACTGTTAAAGGAACACAACACAGAGCGCCGATTGTCATGATTGCCGGCGGTCTTGGTGTATTTGAACCGCGCAAACCACCTATTGACAACATCACTGATTTTGAAGACAAAGGAGTTGAATACATCATCAGAAATCCTGAAATGTACCAAGACAAAGTTTGTGTCATTGCTGGTGGTGGCGATTCAGCGCTAGATTGGTCCATTTATTTAGCGGAGCGCAAAATTGCTAAACGCGTTGTATTAGTACACCGTAGCAGTTCTTTCCGCGGACACCTTGATTCTGTTCAACGTGTCATTGACATGGCTGAAGCCGGTGAAATTGACTTAGTGACTGAAGCAGAGGTTACCGGATTAGCAGGAAATAATGCATTAGAAGAAGTCATCGTAACGCATCAAAAAGAAGGTGAAAAACGCATTGCCGCCGACCACTTTATTCCGTTGTTTGGTCTGAAGCCAAGTTTGGGCCCTATTGCTGATTGGGGCTTAGAAATCGAGAAAAGTGCCATCAAAGTAAATACGCTTGATTATTCTACAAACATCCCTGGTATTTATGCAATTGGCGATGTAAACACCTATGAAAACAAGCTCAAGCTCATTCTTTGTGGCTTCCACGAAGGAACACTTGCTGTACAATCTGCTTTTGCGCGTATTCATCCTGAAAAGAAAAACGTGCTAAAAATGCATCAATCAAACAGTTATAATGTTTGTCTGTGCCTTGTTTGGTATAGTGGATAAATGTTCCTTGTTCAGTTGTTTTAACATCTGTAACTTTAAA
>JAURHO010000074.1 GCA_030833265.1 Crocinitomicaceae bacterium
AACCGTTGACGCATAATCTGGACGAAATCCCGCTTGTCCTCCTGGTGTGTAGGCATCCGTTGAGCGCAAGCGCTTATTTGCTGTATAGTGATTGACCATGGAATCCATGCATCCGGCCGTGACACCAAAAAAATACTTTGGTTTGCCCAGCTTTTTGAAATCGCGGAGGTCATCTTTCCAATTGGGCTGTGCCACAATTCCGATGCGGAAACCTTCGCTTTCTATAATGCGCCCAATGACCGCCGTTCCGAAGCTTGGGTGATCCACGTAGGCATCGCCCGAAATTAGGATGACATCAAAGGCTTCCCAGCCGCGTTTTTCGGCATCTTTTAAAGATAAGGGTAACCAATCAGAAAGGGGGCGCTCAGCGTTCATGGTACAAAGATACACCAAGAACAATGCGTCCTGAAATTTGTTGTAATTTTGTCTATATAGATTTTATAAACTCATTAAAAATAACAATATGTCATTTGAATTACCCGCGCTTCCTTACGCTTACAACGCTTTAGAACCGCACATCGACGCACGCACGATGGAAATCCACCACAGCAAGCACCACCAAGCATACACGACCAATTTAAACAACGCTATTGCTGGAACTGAACTTGAAAATATGTCAATCGAAGACATCCTTAAGGTTTGTAAAGACAAGCCAGCTGTTCGCAACAACGGTGGCGGTTTTTGGAACCACAACTTATTTTGGGAAATCATGGCTCCTAATGCCGGCGGAAACCCTTCAGGTGAACTTGCTGCGGCCATTGACGCTGCTTTTGGATCATTTGCAAATTTCCAAGATGAATTTACAAAAGCTGCGACTACGCGCTTTGGCTCTGGCTGGGCTTGGTTGTGTGTCTCTGGTGGCAAACTAGAAATTTGTTCAACTGCTAACCAAGATAACCCACTCATGGGTGAAGGTTGTAATGGAACGCCAATCTTGGCACTTGACGTTTGGGAACACGCTTATTACCTCAACTACCAAAATCGTCGCCCAGACTACATCACTGCATTTTTCAACGTGATCAATTGGGAAGTTGTTGCCGCAAAATTTGCTGCTGCTAAATAAGCTTTTCACTGTATAGAAATCAAAAAGGGCGGCCCTGCGGGCCGCCCTTTTTTGTGTTATGTTTACATTAATAAAAATTTAGATTCTTGAGTTTTGTGACAAACGACTTACATTTGTTTAAAATAATCAAACTATGGCCGGTATTCTAAGTTTCTTTTTACCAAAAGACAAAGTATTCTATTCTTTATTCGAAAAAGCAAGTGACAACCTTGAATTGATTGCACAGCAACTGCTTCAACTTGTTCATGAAGCAGATTACAACAAAAGAGCTGCCATAATTGAAAAAATGAGAGATATTGAGCATCAAAATGACAATATAACTCACGAGATTTTCATCGAACTTGGCAAGAATTTTATTACACCTTTTGACCGTGAAGATATACATGCTTTAGCCTCTGCGCTTGATGATATCGCAGATCATATTTATGCTTCTGGCAAAAAAATAAATTTCTACAAAATTGATCCTATTTCCGACCAAGGCATCCAAAAAACGGCCGCTGCAATTAACGATGCGGTTATTGCTGTTAAAGCTGCAGTTATGGAATTACGCAACTTAAAGAATACTCAGAAAATTATTGAATGTGTCATCAAAATCAATAGCATAGAAAACAATGCTGACAACATTTTTGATATGAGTATTGAAAACTTATTTAATTCGGATGTAGATGCCAAAGAATTGATCAAGCGTCGCGAACTTTATATGGTCATGGAAACCGCCACTGACAAGTGCGAAGACGCAGGAAACGTCATTGAGTCAATTGTTGTAAAATACGCCTAACAATTAGGTAGGAACTTAATACCTTTTCTATGTTGACTTTATTATTAGTCGTTATTGGCATCGCACTACTCTTTGATCTTGTCAATGGTTTTCACGATGCCGCCAATTCCATTGCAACAGTTGTGTCCACCAAAGTGCTTACGCCATTTCAAGCAGTTCTATGGGCGGCAATGTTCAATATTATTGCTTTTTGGGTTTTTGACATGAGTGTTGGAAATACGGTTGCCAAAACCGTTGACAACAATGCCATTGACCTTTGGGTTATTCTTGCGGGCCTTTTAGCCGCAACTTTTTGGAACTTGCTCACTTGGTGGTTAGGCATTCCGTCCTCTTCCTCACATACCTTAATTGGAGGTTTTGCTGGTGCAGCTGTTGCCCATGCAGGTTTTGATGTCATTGAAAGCAGCGAAATTATTAAAGTTATCTTGTTTATTTTCCTTGCTCCATTCATCGGTGGATTTATCGCTTATCTGATTGCAGTAGTTACTATTTCACGGTCGTTTTGGAAAAAAATGCTTGTGATTCTCATGCTTTCAGGCGTTACCATTGCGGTCATGCAATACATGATTGAATACATTGATATGAAGCCAATCATGATGTATATTGTGATTGGTATGATTGTGATATTTATTCTTGTTTATACCTGGTTTGAAATTGCGTACGGAAGTAAACGCCCTTCTGCACTCAAAGAAGCCAATATGCACAAAAAATTACAATTGCTTTCTTCAGCAGCCTTTTCACTTGGGCATGGTGGAGCTGATTCACAAAAAGTGATGGGTATTATTTGTGCCGCTTTGCTTGTCTATGGTAACATGGGGAGAGAAGGTAAATTGGATAAGCCCATTCCGAAAGAACTTCAGATCTCCGAGATGATGCAAATCGAATATAAAAATGCCAATGGCAAACTTCATCATTATAAACCAGAGGTCGCTGAGGAAGAAGGAAAGATTTACTATGTTGATCACAATGAGATAATTGATGCAGCAACTGGTACGGCAATTTACACTGAAGATGGAATGCCAATTAAAAGCTATGATCAGGGTAAAGTTCAAAACAAGCCTTCTTTTGCCTTAATTAAAAAGGCAATGCACAAAATTGAAATCTTCACATTTGGTGACGCCTTGTGCGATGCCAAAACAAATGACACCATCTTTAATGGTAAAGCATTAAGTAAGGATTACAAGTTTGCGAGTGTATTTAATGCCTATGTAGATGGCTCAACTGGTGAACTACGTCAAGGACACAAAATAAAAACAAAGGTTCATTCTGAAACAATGCCCATGTGGGTTGCATTCGGATGCTATCTAATGATCGGTTTAGGAACTTTGATGGGTGGATGGAAGATTGTAAAAACCATGGGAACTAAGATTACGAAGGTCACACCGCTGGAAGGTGTTTGTGCCGAAACCGCAGGGGCACTTACCCTGTTTACCGTGTCTCAGTTTGGAATCCCGGTTTCTACAACCCACACCATCACAGGTTCTATCATTGGTGTAGGCGCAACCAAACGACTCAGTGCGGTGCGTTGGGGTGTTACCATCAACTTACTTTGGGCCTGGATACTCACCATTCCGGTAAGTGGTGCGTTGGCTGCACTATTCTATTATTTGATTATTTGGTTTAAATAAGAAAACCATGAATTTTCGATGAAAAAGGGCGCATTCGCGCCCTTTTTTGTGAAATATTCATTTGTATTTGTAGAAAATTCAAAATTCCTTAACTTTAGGCCAAATCTAAAAAATCAACTATGAAAAAACTTTTACTAACTATCAGTGCTGTTGCGCTTTCTGCTGCAACTTACGCACAGGTAATCGTTGCCGGGATTTCTCCTCAGAGCATCGTTGCCAATTACACGCACACTTGGGCAGATCCAGCTAGTGGATGGGGTACACCTGACTTCAACATCCCTGGAACTTATGTTCAAGATACACTCATGATTGTAGATGACGGATCTACCGGGACAAACGCCCAAGGTAACCCAATCTCTGCTGAAGGATGTAACCCACTTATCAACAACCTTACTGGTAAAATTGCGGTCGTTTTCCGTAACACTTGTGAGTTTGGTATGAAAGCGCTCAACGCACAAAATGCTGGTGCAGTTGGTGTAATCGTTGTAAACCGCAACCCTGGTGAAGTTATTGCAATGGGAGCTGGTGCTTCAGGAGCAAACGTAACTATTCCTGTAGTTATGGTAGACATCAACGACGGTTTAGCACTTATTGCTGCTATGCAGAACGGACCAGTTGTTGCTTTCTTAGGAAACAAAACAGGTTTATTCCCTAACGATGCCGGAATCTCTGGTGCTGCTACTTTGTTGCCACGTCAAGCGATTATTCCTTCACAATTGGCACAAAACGGCACTGAGTTCAACTTCGATTTAGGTGCACGTGTTTATAACTACGGTAACCAAGCGCAAAGCAACGTTTCATTAAACGCTACTATTACTAACCCTGCAGGTGCTGTTGTTTACAACAATACTGTTTCAGGTTTATCTATTGCTGCTGGTGACTCTTCTGACGTAGATCCTAGCCAAGCTAATAACTTGCCTAACTTCTCATTGGCATCTTATCCTGCTGGTACTTACACACTAACTTATACTGTAAGTTTAGGCGTAGCTGATAACTACGATGCAGATAACACTTTGACAACAACTTTCACTGTTTCAGACTCACTCTACGGATTTGCACAAGTTGATGCAGCTACAGGTGTGCCAACAGGAGGCAACTACTACCGCCCATCAACAAACAACCAAACTTACTCAACTTGTCAGGTAATCAACAATGCCAACGCAAGCCGTTTACAAGCAAACGGTGTATGGTTCTCTGCAACCACATCGGCAGCTTCTGGAGCAGTTCTAACTGGCGAAGAAATGGCGCTTTACCTTTACAAGTGGGAAGATGTATTTGCTGACTTGAACGATGCAAACTTGGCATTCAATACGCTTACAGAAGTAGCCAATGGTTTCTACTACTATCCAGACGATCTTCAAGGTGAAACTGTTTACGGTGCTTTCACTACACCAGCTGCGCTTGAAGATAACCAACGATACTTAGCTTGTGTTCAAACGGTAAACCTTAACCTATACTTAGGTCACGAAAACAGCACTAACCTCACATGGAATGAAGCATACTACCTTCAACCAATGACGCCTAACGAAAGTGATGGTACTTGGTTTGCTAATGGTTTTGGTTCAGACCTTCCTAGCTCAATGGCTGTTGCTATTGCTGACAACGGTGTTGGAATTGCTGAATTGAACACTATCAACGGAAAAGCATTCCCGAACCCAGCTACAGACGTTGTAACTGTGTCTATCGAAGGCGAAGGAGTTGCTAGTCTAGTTGTAACTGATGTTGCTGGTAAAGTTGCCATGACAAACACACTTAACTTGACTACTGGTCAGGCTAACGTTAACCTTGATGCTTTGAATGCTGGTCTTTACATTTTCAACGTAACACTTGAAAACGGTAAAACTGCTCAATTCAATGTTGTGAAAAAATAAGCTTTATAGCTTTTGATTCGAAAAGGGACGGGCAACCGTCCCTTTTTTATTTGCTATCTTTGTGCTATGTCAAAAGCATCATATACTGTTACTGCAGCACTCCCTTACGCCAACGGACCCCTTCATTTAGGACACGTTGCTGGCGTCTATTTACCCGCCGATATCTTTGTGCGTTTCTTGCGCATGAATGGCCACGATGTCGCTTTTATTTGTGGTTCAGATGAACACGGTGCAGCTATCACACTACGCGCTAAAAAAGAAGGTCTTAGCCCAAAAGATATTGTAGATAAATACGATGGCATTATCAGAAATGCTTTCAAAGACTTCAATATCAGTTTTGATATTTTTCACCGCACCTCTTCAGCCCTACACCACGAAACTTCTGCTGCCTTCTTCAAAAAACTCTATGACCAAGGGCAATTCACAGAAGAAGTTTCTGAACAGTACTATGACGAACAGTTTCAGCAGTTTTTAGCAGACCGCTATATCACCGGAACTTGCCCCAAATGTCAAAATGCAGGCGCATACGGCGATCAATGCGAGAAGTGTGGATCTGACCTCAGCCCTACTGACCTCATCAACCCTACTTCAACGTTAAGTGGCAGCAAGCCCGTACTCAGAAGTACTTCGCATTGGTACCTTCCAATGGACCAACACGAAGCTTGGCTGAAAGACTGGATCCAAGAAGGAATACTTGATGGACAAAAACAACACGAACCCAAAGAATGGCGCAACCAAGTCATTGGACAGTGCATGTCTTGGATCAACGGTGGCTTAAAACCACGCGCCATGACCCGAGACCTCGATTGGGGTGTGAAGGTGCCACTACCCGGTGCCGATGGCAAAGTACTATATGTTTGGCTCGATGCGCCAATTGGCTATATCTCAGCCACCAAACAATGGGCGCTCGACAACGGCAAAGATTGGGAGCAATATTGGCTTAAATCAAAAGCCCAAGACCGTAAATTGGTGCACTTCATTGGTAAAGACAACATCGTTTTTCATGCGATCATCTTCCCAATTCTGCTCAAAAACCATGGTGACTTCATTTTGCCAGACAACGTGCCGGCCTATGAATTCTTAAACCTCGAAGGCGACAAATTCTCCACCTCTAGAAATTGGGCAGTTTGGCTTCACGAATATTTAGAGGCCTACCCGGACAAAACCGACGAGCTCAAATATGTCCTTACAGCAATTGCCCCAGAAACCAAAGATTCAGAATTTACTTGGAAAGAATTCCAGACGCGCGTTAACTCAGAGCTTGCCGATATCTTTGGCAACTTCGTAAACAGGACCTTGGTCTTGACCAATAAATATTACGAAGGAAGCGTACCCGCAGCAGGTGCTTTTACCCCTGAAGACCAACAAATCATTGCGCAAATTCAAGAAATTCCGGGCCGCATCTCAAAATTGGCCTATGCCTACAAACTCCGAGAGGCACAAGCTGAAATGATGAATTTTGCCAGAATTGGCAATAAATATTTAGCCGACAACGAGCCTTGGAAATTAGTCAAAACCGATCCTGAGCGCGTGCAAACCATTATGCACATCGCCCTGCAAATCACGGCTAATCTCCAGATTGCTTGTCAGCTCTTCTTGCCAGCCACAGCCGCCAAACTCGGCTCAATGCTCAATGCTTCTTGGACAACTTTCCAAGACCTCGGGCGCATTGACCTTTTACAAGCTGGTCATCAAATTGGCGAAGTTCAAATCTTATTTTCAAAAATCGAAGACACACTTGTTGAAACCGAAGTTGGCAAACTCAAGGCAAGCAGTGCTGTTCAAAGTAAATATCCTCCTATGAAAGAAGCAATTGCATTTGATGATTTCTCCAAAATGGACCTCCGCATGGGTACCATTCTTGCCGCTCAAAAAGTTGAGAAAGCAGACAAACTGCTCCAACTCACCGTTGACACCGGCATTGACCAACGCACCATTGTCTCAGGCATCGCCGAACACTACGCCCCAACAGACATCATTGGCAAAACTGTACTTGTTTTACTCAACCTCGAACCAAGAAAAATTCGCGGCATCGAATCTCAAGGCATGATCTTAATGGCTGAAAACGAGGAAGGTAAACTAAGCTTCTTAGCTTCCGAACAAGATTTCGGCGCAGGTCCAACAGTTCGCTAACGATTTTTTTTGCAGAACTTAAAAAAGTTCGTATCTTTGTAGTCCCAATACGGAAAACAACACGTTTCAAGATATATTGCGGGGTGGAGCAGTTGGTAGCTCGTCGGGCTCATAACCCGAAGGCCATCGGTTCGAGTCCGGTCCCCGCTACTAAGAAAAGCCAGTCAGAAATGACTGGCTTTTTTATTGGATTGTCTCGTCCTAGAAAAAGTTGACTATAAATTCAATTATATGTCAAATAAAAAGGAAAAAGTCAAAAAGTCAAATCCCCCACAAATCTACAGTGAGGCATTTAAACGTCAGGTTGTAAAGGAATTAGAAAGCGGTTTAAACACAAAGGCGGGTTTAAAGCGGAAATATGGAATAGCTGGAAAC
>JAURHO010000075.1 GCA_030833265.1 Crocinitomicaceae bacterium
AATCGACGAACTCGAGCAACAACGACCTCTCTTAGAAGAAGAAATCAAATTATTACTCATCCCGAAAGACCCTGAAGACGATAAAAACGCCATCTTAGAATTGCGTGCCGGAACGGGTGGCGATGAAGCCTGTATTTTTGTGGAAGATGTCTTTCGCATGTACACCATGTATTTCAAAAACATGGGCTGGAATTACGAAGTCATCAACTCTTCAGAAGGATCTGTTAAAGGCTACAAAGAAATTGCAATGGAAATTACCGGCGCAGGCATTTACGGTTCTTTAAAATTTGAGTCGGGTGTGCATCGTGTTCAACGCGTTCCTGAAACAGAATCTCAGGGTAGGGTGCACACATCTGCCATCACTGTTGCTGTTTTGCCAGAGGCAGAAGAAGTAGATTTCGAACTTGACATGAACGATGTGCGCAAAGATACCTTTAGGGCATCCGGAGCAGGAGGTCAGCACATTAACAAAACCGAATCAGCTATTCGCCTCACGCACATTCCAACAGGTACGGTAGTGGAGTGTCAAGATGGCCGCTCTCAGCACAAAAACTTAGAAAAAGCCATTTCGGTTTTGCGTTCAAGACTCTATCAAATAGAGCTAGATCGTGTTCACAACGAACGCGCCGCGCAAAGAAAGACGCTCGTTTCAACCGGAGACCGCTCTGCAAAAATCAGAACTTATAACTACCCACAAGGCCGCATCACCGACCACCGCATCAATAAAACCATGTATAACTTGGGTGTTTTTATGAATGGCGATATTCAAGAAATGCTTGAAGCACTTAAAATGGCCGAGAATGCAGAAAAACTCAAAGGAGAAACCGCATGACAAAAGCTGAATTAATCGCACAAATTAAACTTAAATCATCGTTTTTATGCGTTGGACTCGATCCCGATTTAAGTAAAATGCCACCCCATCTTCTCGATGGCCCAGATCCTTTGTTTGAATTTTGCAAAGCGATCATCGATGCCACGCATCCGTATGCTGTTGCTTTTAAACCAAATACTGCATTTTTTGAATGCCACGGTGCTGCCGGTTGGGAAGCCCTCCAGAAAACAATTGCCTACATTCCAAAAGAATGCATGGTCATTGCCGATGCCAAACGGGGCGATATCGGAAACACTTCTAGCTATTATGCAAAAACCTTTTTTGAACACATGAATGCCGATGCCGTAACGGTTGCACCATACATGGGTTCAGATTCTGTTTTGCCGTTTTTAGCTTTTGAAAATAAGTGGGTGGTATTATTGGCGCTCACTTCTAATGAAGGCGCCAAAGATTTCCAATTGGCACCTGAAAATAGCGTTCCGTTATACGAGCAGGTGCTCAGAAAATCAGCTGCTTGGGGTAGCTCAGAGCAATTGATGTATGTTGTCGGTGCAACTCGTGCTGAAGATATTGCTAAAGTAAGAGCACTGGTTCCTGATTATTTCTTTTTGGTACCCGGCGTAGGCGCACAGGGTGGAGACCTTGATGAAGTCGTGAAATATGGCGCCAATTCAGAATTGGGTCTGCTTGTGAATTCGTCAAGGGCAATAATCTATGCCTCTAATGGTGAAGATTTTGCGGTTGCCGCCAAAAAAGAAGCGCTGAACATACAAAACCAAATGGCCGTGCATATTCAGCGCCTCGCGTTGTAAATTTGTACTTATCTTGTAGCTAGATCCGCGTTTTGTTCAGTTTGTTGAACGCTTCCGTAGGCATCGCAGCTTGCTTTACGACCTGCGCCGCATGAAGCTAAGAACAATACAGCAAAAAGTGCTGCTAGGATAAAAGTTGATTTTGATTTCATGGTGCTTGTTTTGTTGTTGTTGACTCCTTTAACGGAAGTGATTTTACAAAGTTACAATTTTTACAAAATTAGATCGTTTTAAGTTGTTCAATGAGCCTGCAGTTTCGAATTTTATGGACATTTTTTTTCGGCGTTCAATTGTTCGTAAATGCGCAGCAGATATTTCTTTATCCCGAAGATTTCCCGCCAGAATTAAAAAAACGCTGTCAGCGCTATGCCAAACAAGTTGCGCCTCAAAATTGGCTACTCTTGCAAAACCAATTACAACTCGAGGCATATAGTTTAGGGTATTTTTTGTTTGAATCAAGTATTGCTCAGCATAACGATTCTCTTTTTGAAATGAGTTTAGATGCTGGGCCTCGTTTTGAAGCCATAGAACTTATAAGTAATGAAAACACTCAGGTCTTGAAGCCAAGTGCTTTTGAGTCTGTGGTGAAAGACAGTTTAGCGATTTACCTCGATCATGGTTATCCTTTTGTGAAGCTTACGCTCGAAGCCATCTCTGCCAACAAACCTCAGTTTAAGTTGCAAATAGACAAAGGACCGCACATTCTATTTGGGAATATTGTTGTGAAACCAGAAGGAATTATTCAGGCTAAGGTACTCGGTCAATTGCTTCAGATTGAAGCGGGTAAAGATTTTTCTATCAAGCAACTCGAGCAAATTCGCACGAAATTGGCATTGCAACCAGAGATCAAATTACTCAGAGATCCAGAATGGTTGGTGCAAGATAACAGTGCAAGTGTTTTTATCTATTTAGAACGTGTAAAATCAAGTTCAGCAACCGGTATGCTTGGTTTACAACCTGATCCGCTCACTCAAAAAAATGCATTAGTCGGTGAAATGCAACTTAGCTTACAAAACGCTTGGCAAAAGAATGAAAAATTCTATTTGAATTGGCGCAGCATCGCCCCTCAAGTACAAATGTTGCAAACGCAACTAAGTTGGCCTTATATTGCTGGTTCAGCATACGGCCTAACTTCAGGTCTCAAAATGTATAAAAGAGACACTACGTTTCTGGAGTTTAAATCACAAATAGGCGTGCAATTCCAACTGCCCAGAGCATGGCAAATCCAAGGAATTCTTGATTTTTGGCGTTCTAATAATTTATCGACTGGGCAATTAAACCAAGTGGCTAACTTTAGAAATATTTCCTACGGTTTAGGCTTGCAAAGAAAGACACTCAACAATCTCTTTAATCCGACTAAAGGGCAGGTGTTTGCAGGGCAATTTCTTGTGGGTACTAAAAAAGTAACGGCCGCGCATTTTACCTGGCGCCTAGAATTACAACAGCAACAATTCATCCCCCTCGCAAAAAGACATACTTTATTAGTGCAACAACAATTCTGTCATATCGCTTCTGATTCGCTTTTTCGCAATGAACTTTATCGATTTGGTGGCTTAGATCGGATGCGTGGCTTTAATGAAGAAGCCTTTTTTGCTTCTACTTATGCGTTTGCTGGACTAGAATATCGCTTTATTCTTGACGAATTTGCTTACGCGGCTGTATTCACGGATTGGGCTGCCATTAATAACCACACCACAGCTTTACCCACTGCATTTGTTAGTGCCGTTGGCATAGGACTTTCACTAGGGTCTGAGAAAGGGAGTTTCAAACTCAATTATGCTTTAGGATCTTATCTTGGACAACCTTATCAGCTCAATGCCGGAAAAATACATTTAGCCTACATTTCTTATTTTTAAGCATGAAAATCATTTTTGCCAGTCAGAATCAAAAGAAAACGGAAGAAATTCGCTCTTTGCTCCCTAAAGGATTTATACTAGAGAATCTACTTGATTTAAATATTGAGGATGACATCCCGGAAAACGAACCAACTATTGAAGGCAACTCAGCTTTCAAAGCGCGGTGGGTTTTTCAAAAGTTTGGGCTTCCTTGTTTTGCCGACGATACTGGATTGGAGGTTTTGGCATTAAACGGGGAACCAGGTGTGCATTCGGCCCGCTATGCAGGTGCTGCACGCTCAGATCAGGCCAATATGGATCTATTGCAATTGAATTTAAAAGATAAAGCAGATCGGAGCGCACAATTCAAAACGGTCATTACTTATTGCGATCAAGACCAAGAGCTACAGTTTACAGGCATTGTAAGCGGCAGAATTTCTGAAGAAGCGAAAGGTGAGCACGGCTTTGGCTACGACCCCATTTTTGAACCGGAAGGCCTTGAACGAACCTTTGCAGAAATGGATTTAGCAGAAAAAAACAACTACAGCCACCGTGCGCGTGCTTTAGCGCAATTACTCAGTTTTCTAAAAAAAATGTAAGTTAGCTCAGGAAGTCTGAAGCTTTAGACTTAATGATGATGGCTACATTTTCAACATCGCCATTAATGGGTGGGCAAATTTTAGTGATTTTGACTTTCAACTTTTCAATAGCCTTTAATTCTTGAAAAATACGCCGACTAATGCGGTGCCCAACATTTTCGATGAGCTTTGATCTTATGGCCATTTCTTCTGAGACAATTCTATTGACGTCAACGTAATCGACGGTTTGCGTTAAATCATCAGTGAGTGCTGCGCTCGTGAAGTCAGTGGTTAAGGAAACATCAACGATGTAATGCCCGCCTATACGCCCTTCCTCATCTAAACAGCCGTGATAAGCGTAAAGTTGAATGCCGTTAACTTCAATTTGCTGCTTCATTGACAATGCGTTCAATTGCTATGATACCGAGCTCCATTCTTGCAAGTACTTCTTCTTTTCCTAAGAACGAAGAAACTTCAAACATACCAGGACCTGCGCCAACACCTGTAATGGTGAGGCGATAAGGAAGGAGGACCGCTCCGATTCCGAGTTGTTTGGCTTCTAGGAAGGATTTAAATGCGTGTTCAATGTTTGCTGCCGAAAAATCAGAGAGCGTACTTATGATTTCTTTCCATTCTTGCATGAAAGCAAATGTTTCTGCTTTCCATTTTTTGCGAATGGTATCTGCATCAAAATTAACAGGACGTTCAATGAGGTAGGCACCTTCTGTCAGGATGTCCTGCGCAAAAGTAGCGCGTTCTTTCATGAGGCCACAGATGATAGCTAAGCGCTCTGGTGCTATATTGAGCTCGTTCTGAGCCAAGAGCATTTGTGCCAGTTCTTCATCAGTGAGTGCGCGCAAATATTGTTGTTGGAACCATTTGGTTTTGTTGGGGTCAAATTTGGCTCCGGCTTTACTGACGCGTTCGAGTGAAAAAGCCTCGACCAATTCATCGAGTGTAAATAATTCTTGGGTGGTGCCAGGGTTCCAGCCAAGAAGGGCTAGCATATTGATAAATGCGTTTGGTAAATAACCATTTTCGCGGTAGCCTGAATATAGTTCGCCCTCTGAGGTTGTCCAGTTGGTTGGAAATACAGGAAAACCTAGACGATCACCATCGCGCTTAGAAAGCTTGCCGTTTCCGTCAGGACGCAATAATAATGGAAGGTGCGCAAACTCTGGGCAGTCCCAGCCAAAGGCTTGATAAAGTAAAATATGCAAAGGTGCGGAAGGCAACCATTCTTCGCCACGAATAACATGGCTAATAGCCATGGTGTGGTCATCTACAATGTTGGCAAGGTGGTAGGTAGGCATACCATCACTCTTGAAAAGTACTTTGTCATCGAGGTTGTTCGTGTTAACCACGACCCAGCCTCTGATGAGGTCATGAAAACGCACATCTTGATTGCGCGGCATTTTCATACGGATAACGTAAGGTTCGTTGGCAGCCAAAAGTTGTTCAACTTCCGATTTTGGAAGCGTCAGTGAATTGCGCATGCTGCTGCGCGTCACGCTGTTGTATTGCCAGTTTGGCATGCCCATATTTTTAGCTTGGTCACGCATGCGATCAAGATCTTCGGCGGTATCAAAAGCATAGTAAGCTTTGTCCTCAGCTACAAGTTGCTCGGCATATGGTCTGTACATTTCTTTGCGCTCTGACTGCACATATGGGCCGTAATCGCCGCCCAAACCAGGCCCTTCAGTGGGCATGATTCCGCACCAAGAAAGGGCGTCCATGATATAATCTTGAGCACCAGGTACAAATCTAGTTTGATCTGTATCTTCTATACGAATTAAAAAGGTGCCATTGTGTTTCTTGGCAAATAAGTAATTGTATAATGCGGTGCGCACACCACCCATGTGTAGGGGGCCTGTAGGAGAAGGCGCAAAGCGAACGCGAACTGGAGTTGTAGCCATAATATATAAATAGGTTGCAAAGATAGTAAATTGAAAAAGAATCAAGTCAGGAATTGACCTCTGTCATGTTTACAATCATTGACATTTTAGAACTTTGAGTAAAAATAAAATGTCATGAAAGAAAAAACATTCATCTTCGATCAACATGCTGAAAATCAAGATTGGTTAAAAAGACTCGATTTTTACAAAGAAGAACTTTCGATTGTCAATGAAAGACTTGAGGAGTTAACTCGAAAAAACAACGACTCCAATTTTTTAAAAGAGGTAGAGCATTTTCAAAATCAGTTCTTGATTCAACGCAATTCAATCGACGAACTTGGGCATAATATTCGTTCTAATGAAAACCAATTGATTCAAGAAATCAAACAGAATCCTGTGGCAGTTGATCACAGAAAAGTGGCAACTCATGAAGCCGAAGCTGAGTTCATGGGTTATTTTGAGAAAAACTTTGCCAATCTAAGAGCAGAATTCAATCAGTTTGCTTCCAAGTGGATGTAAGTATCTAGATAATGATTTTCTGGGCTTTTCCGTTTTGATTCTTTAAAAAGTAGATGCCGCTTGGCAGTTCATGAGTCGGGATGCGGTGGCTTCCTTTTGAATAAGTGAAACGAGCTTGAGTTTGCCCTAGCATGTTTAATAATTCTAGTGACAACGCGTTATCATTTTCAATGTAAATGAAATCGGCATCTTGACCTTTTAAGCGCCATTGATTCGCTTGGAGTTCTGACATGCCAACGCCACCATCTAAGTTGATTTTAACGATGTAGTCTAGTACATTTGCGCAAGAGTCGTCATAGATGGCATAGTTGACCAATCCTCGGGTGATATCGTCGTAGCCATCTAAAATCAAATTTTCTATATAAGTAGAATCTTGCGAGCAAAAACAATTGGCGTTGACTTGGAAATTTTTATCTGTTAAGTTCTGGAGGTTGTAGGAGGTATTGTAACAAATGGTGTTGTTTTCAATGAGCGTTGAATTAGGGCTATAGGCCAAAACAGCTACCCCAATGGTATTATTTTGAATGATATTATTTGTCAAAATTCCGTTATCTCCAAGTCGAACTGCAACATCGTTGTTTTCAAAAACGCAGTTACTGACGTTACAATTTCCTGTATTGTCAACCGCTACACCATTTCCTTGAAACAAACAATTTTGGATGGTGTGCCCATAGGCCTCGGCAAAAGCAAAATCATTATTGATGAACTGGCAATTCGTCACCATTCCTGGTGAACCAACTATATTATTGCCATTTCCTTGAAAAAGACAATTGGAGACGCTGATAAAATTTGACCATGTAAAAGAGCAAAAGTTATCAATGAACTGACAATTATTTGCCGTAAGTGAGCCATAGAGAAGTTGCGCTGCCTGCCCAACGCCATTTCCTTGGAATAAGCAGCCGTCGAAGACCATATCTGCATTCAATTGTATGCTGTAGTTGTTGTTTTTAAATTGGCAATTGGTCCAATTATAGCTAAATCCGGGTTGTGTGATATCGTTGTGTATACCTTGCCAGCTGTCATGTAACCTGAAACGATCCATTTGCACGTTTCCTCCTTGAGAGCCTTTGATTGTGATGCCATACCAAGTTTGTTGCCCCTGAATACTGGCATCAGTTGTTTTGAAGGTAATTGGGGCAGCATCGGTGCCTACGGCAATGAGGGTCCCTCGAATTTCTAAGTAACGTAAGTTTCCTGTGTTAAACGAGTAATCAGGTGTAACTCTGATTTCAACGCCCGGCTCAATTGTAAGTGTTACACCCGGGAAAACGACCATAGATCCTGTCATGAGGTAAGGGCTATTGGCAGCTGTCCAGGTTGTGTTTTGGTAAATACCACCAGACACGGTTGTTTGAGCGATAAAGCCACTA
>JAURHO010000076.1 GCA_030833265.1 Crocinitomicaceae bacterium
ACTTTCACTTAATTTAAAGCCACAACGTGGGCTTAACTGGGATCTCGGCGATGGCCAACAATTAGATTTAATTAGCGTTCGCGTTCCTGCCGCAGAATTTATTTTAGAGTTAACGAAAGTTCATGGCCCAATTGCTATTGCATCTGCTGCACTTACTGCCCTTGCATTGTTTGCAGCATACGTAACCTTCACTGGTATCGAAGGTATCAACATCTTTAAAGCGCCAGTTTTAGCTGCACTTTTCATTGGTGGTATGATCCCTGTCGTTTTCTCTGCACTTGCTATGAAATCTGTAGGTAGTGCCGCGATGGACATGGTGAACGAAGTACGTCGTCAGTTCCGTGAAATTCCAGGAATCATGGAAGGAACAGGAACGCCAGAATACGGAAAGTGTGTAGAAATTTCTACAAAAGCTGCACTTCGCGAAATGATGTTGCCAGGTGCCCTTACTATTGTAACACCAATTTTAATTGGTCTTGGTACTGGTTTCATTTCAGGTAACTGGCCAATGGCTGCTGAAGTACTTGGTGGTTATATGGCAGGTGTTGCTGTATCAGGTGTACTTTGGGCGATCTTCCAAAACAACGCTGGTGGTGCATGGGACAACGCTAAAAAATCTTTCGAAGCTGGTGTAATGATCAACGGAGAAATGACTTTCAAAGGTTCTGATGCGCACAAAGCTGCTGTAACTGGTGACACTGTAGGTGATCCATTTAAAGATACTTCAGGCCCATCTATGAACATCTTGATCAAATTGACTTGTCTTGTAGGTTTGGTGATTGCACCAATCTTGGGCGATGGTCACGGAGACAAAAAAGAAGCAGGTGCTGCTAAATGTGAAATGACAAATGGTCATTGCACAGGTCAAGAAGCTGCTTGCAAAGGTGGCGACGCTAATTGCAAAGAAGCATCTTGCCACGGCGACATGAAATGCGAAGGTGACATGAAATGCGAAGGCGAAGGCAAAGAAAAATGCCACGGTGAAGCAAAATGCCACGAAGGTAAAATGGATGAAAAATGCCACGACAAAAAAGGAGCTTGTTGCGATAAAAAGTAAGCGAGTCTTCTCTTCAAATACAAAGCCACCTCTCGGGGTGGCTTTTTTTGTGCTCCTTTTTCAAAAGCCTTTCTATCTTTGTTTGTGCTTAAAAACAAAGATTTTTTTCAGGATGTATATGCTGTCGTTCGGTTGATACCTGAAGGTCGTGTCACGAGTTATGGTGCCATTGCTAATTATTTAGGTGCCAAGCAAGCCGCTAGGATGGTTGGCTGGGCCATGAATGCCAGCCATACGCTTTCGGACGTACCAGCGCATCGGGTTGTTAATCGGGTGGGTTTGTTGAGTGGAAAAAATCACTTCGAAAATCCAAAGCACATGGAAGAACTATTGTTTAAGGAAGGGATTCATGTGAAAAATGATCAAATTCAAAACTTTGAAAAAGTTTTCTGGGACCCCTCCATTGAATTAGGCCTGCCTTAAAGATTCTATTAATTTTGTCAAAACTTTTTTTCAATGAAATTTGCTACCAAAGCCATTCACGCAGGTGTTCATCCTGATCCAGCAACAGGAGCCATCATGACACCAATTTACCAAACCTCAACCTATGTACAAGATGGTGTTGGTAATCACAAAGGATACGAATATTCTCGTACGCAAAACCCGACTCGTCATGCCTTAGAAAAGAATATAGCGGCCATTGAAAATGGCAAGCATGGCGCTTGTTTTGGCTCTGGTTTAGCAGCCATTGATTGCATCATCAAAATGCTTAATCCCGGAGATGAAGTCATCTCTACCAATGACCTCTACGGTGGTTCTTACCGCATATTCAATACCATTTTTGCGAAGTACGGCATTGTTTTTCATTTCGTAGATATGCAAAACCCGGCTAATGTGGCGGCACTCGTCAATGAAAATACCAAACTCATTTGGGTTGAAACGCCAACCAATCCCATGATGAATATCATTGATATCGAGGCCATGGCGCAGATTGCCAAAAGTGCAAAAGCATTACTTTGTGTAGACAACACCTTTGCAACACCTTACCTACAAAACCCACTAGACCTCGGTGCCGATTTCGTGATGCATTCTGTTACGAAATATTTAGGCGGTCACTCTGATGTGGTAATGGGGGCCTTGGTTTGCAACGACGACGCACTTGCCAATGAAATGTACCGCATTCAGAACTCTTCAGGAGCTGTAACTGCACCTATGGATTCTTTCTTGGTGCTTCGCGGAATCAAAACACTCCACCTGCGCGTGCAAAGACACTGTGAAAACGGTATTCAAATTGCTAATTACTTGCAGCAGCACCCAAAAGTTGCCAAAGTATATTGGCCAGGTTTTGAAACGCATCCAAATCACGAAGTCGCTAAAAAACAAATGCGTGGTTTTGGTGGCATGATTTCTTTCACCTTGAAAGGCGATCGTTTAGAAGATGCACTTGCTTTTGTAAAAAATGTTGAAATTTTTGCGTTAGCAGAGTCTTTAGGAGGTGTTGAATCCTTGATTGGGCACCCAGCTACCATGACACATGCGTCTATTCCGAAAGCAATCAGGGAAAAAAGCGGTGTTGTAGATTCATTGATTCGCTTGAGTGTCGGCATCGAGGATGCTCAAGACCTCATTGAAGATCTTGACCAAGCATTAGCAGCCCTATAACTGATCTAGACTTTTAAAGAATTGTTCTTTTTTTGCTGGCGATAGCGGAATCGAACTTCCGTCTTTTAGAATAACCGAGCCGCCGTCGTGCTTGTCATAGCGTTCCACATAATTGAGGTTAATCAAGTGTGACTGATGCACCCTAAAAAACGAAAAGCCTGCTAACATGGTGTCGTAGTCTTTGAGAGTTTTAGAAACTAAGATTTTCTTGCCGTCGTGTAAATAAAAGAAAGTGTAATTTTTATCGGCTTCGCAGTGGACAATATCGTCAATCTCGACCACGAAAATACTTTCTTGCGTCTTGAGCACAAGTTTTCTTTTGTGTTGCGGCTGAATGTTGTGTTGTAAAACATTAAATTGACTCTCTTCTTTTTTCTGATCAAGGTGCTGAATGGCATTTGAAATGGCCGTATGCAACTCTTCTGCATCAATTGGCTTCAGGATGTAATCTAGGGCTGAAAACTTAATGGCTTGCACCGCAAATTCTTGGAAGGCCGTAATGAAAATGACTTCAAAATTCTTGTACTTGACATTGCGCAAGACATCAAAGCCATTGCCATCGGGCATTTGAATGTCCAACAAAACGATATCTGGTTGGATATCTTCAATGGCCTCTATACCACTTTGGACATTTTCGCCATCGATATAGATGTTGAGATTTAAGTCAAATGATTCAAGCATTTTGCGAATGAAAGTACGCGTTGGCTTTTCGTCGTCGATGATCAAAACTTTTGTACTCATAGTTGCAGCTTAAATGGAATCTTCGTAACGAAGGGGTAATACCAACTTCACGACTGTTCCGGTTTGTTCCTCTTTATTGAGGTCTTCAAAAAGAAGACTTCCATTAAATTTATACTTTTTATTGATAATCTCGATGCGTTCTTTGGTGATATCAATCGCCATACTCTTGTGCGTTCGGATTTTCTTGGTCTTTTGAGATTTCTTTCGCCCTACCCCGTTGTCTTCAATTCTGAGCAACATAGACTGTCCTTCTGCGCGCATTTGCACCAAAATATGCCCATTTTTTACGGTATGCAACTGGCCGTGTTCAATCGCGTTTTCGATAAAGGGCTGCGTGATCATGGGCGGCACCATGGCTTTGTTAAACAAAAGATCATCGCTGATGTCAAGGGTGTAATCAAAGCGGTTCTCAAAACGCATTTTCTGAGTAGCCAAATACTTGTCAAGGATTTCAATTTCTAGCTCAATCGGAATAAACTCTTTAGGAGAGTTCTCGAGGATAAGCCGCATGAGTCTGGAGAATTTTACGAGAAATTGAGACGATTTTTCAGGGTCATTTTCATAGATATAACTTTGAATGACCGACATGGCATTAAAGACAAAATGCGGATTCATTTGGGTGCGCAACAAAGTTTGTGAGAGTTCGGCCTCGCGCTGTTCTTGTTTGATCCGGTTTTGTTGAATCCGTAAAATAAATATGACCACCCCAAAAATAATGGCGACGATAAAAATGATGGAGATAAAGAGCTGGCGGTCTTTTTGAAGTTCGATAATTTTGCGTTCCTTTTGCACCTTCTCAATGGAAGCGCGCTGAAAATCAATAAGGCGTTCGCGTTCCTCGCGCAAATTACTAGAGGTCATTTCCTCAATACGGGCTGCACTGCGCCAAACAGGGCTTTTGGCCAACCAATCTGAATATGCTTCTTGATAAGCTAGCGCCGCTTTTAAATCGCCTTTCTGATTGGCAATTTTGGCCAACAACGCATAAGCCACAGCTATTTGTGGCCTGACCTGTTCACTTGAAAGGATTTGTGCTAAAACCGCCTTGAGCTGTGTTTCGGCAAGTGCATATTGCTGCTTTGCCAAGAAATATTTAGCGTATTCTAAATGGAACTTATCGGAAAGCAACGAGGTTTGCCCTCCTTTTAAATAGTTGGTCAATTTTAAAAAATACGGGCTCGCATCTTGTCCTTTAGCAGCAGCAATAGTGGCCTGACATAAATAAGCCCGGTGCAATGCTTCTTGATTGTTGATTTTTTCAAAATAGCGCAAGGCCACATTTAAGTTATTTTGTGCTTTTGTTGTTTGTTTGAGTTGCAGCAAATGTTCACTTAATATGAGCGCAGCGTAGGCCTTGAAAAAATCATCTTGAAAGGTTTCTGCCAAATTTTGAGCGCGTTTGGCGTAGGCAATAGTCTGATCGTCGTTACCTACTTCTAAAGAAATCGCGGCAATTAAAATTAAGGGCCTGATTTTAAAATAAGGCAGCTGTGCTTCTTCGGCCATTTGCAACGAAAAAATAGCGCGCTGTACAGCCTTGTCAAGTAAATTGGCACGCCAGAACACCTCGGCTTGAGCTTGTAGGGCGTTGATGAGCGTCCAGCTGCCAACGGAGCGCTTGGCAATTTGCACAGACTGGTCACTTAAAATGAGTGCGGAATCAATTTGACCTTGTTGGAGATAATGCGCGGCTTGGATCTGATATAGTTGAGCCGTTTGCTTGTTCTTTAAAAAGCGACGACTATAGGCCAACAAGTTTTTAAAACGCTGCGCCGATTGGCCAGCAGAAAGCGTATAATCGAGCAGTTTTCTTCGCCATTCTAATTGCTTATCCTGAAATGTATAATTGCTTAAGCTGCGTTGATAAAGTAATTGTGCTTTTGGAAGGGCCCCAAGATAGAGGGACTGCTCACAGCGCAATAGGGAAATAATTTTTTGATCTTTGGGATCGGAGTAGGCATCTGCCTGTGCATCAATCAATTCAAGCTCTTTTAACCAGGATGCTTTGTTCGTTTCTTCTAAAAATGAAAGTAGATGCAACCTTGCTTGTAAATGAGACGTCTTGTCCTTGGTCTTTTGCAAAGTTTTACGCAACTGTTCTTCGGTCTGAGCCTGTGCCACACACGCCCACAAGCCAAAGAAAAACACAGCAAGAAACTTCAAATTGACCATAAACAACGAATATACAAACTTATCACATGGCTTTCAAGCGCTTAGTTTGTATCTTCGCGTACAAATTATCAAATATGACCTTGAAGAAATTTTATTTTGTCCTGATCTTTTCACTCCTGAGCGCCTTTTCTAGTTGGGCTAGCCATATCATTGGTGGAGAAATCTATTACGATTCACTCGGAAATAATCAGTACAAAATCACCATTGAAATTTACCGCGATTGCAACTCTGCAACCAACTTTGACAACCCTTTGAACTACACCATTTTCAATGCCGATGGGAGTGTATATGTTGTCAGATACATTGGTGTGTTTTCTCAAAATATTCTACCTGTCGTCTATGATGACCCTTGTGTCACCGTGCCAAACGACATCTGTGTAGAGCGCGCTATTTACGTTGATACCGTCAGCATGCCACTCACGCCTGGTGGTTATTACATTTCTTACCAACGTTGCTGCTGGACAGGCGCCATTGACAACATCGTAGACCCAGCGGGCAACGGCATCACCCTCACCACTTATGTTCCCGGAAACGCTTTAGTTGCCGTTCATAATCAAGGTGCACGCTTCATTAACTACCCTCCTTTGGTCTTGTGTTCTCAAAACACCCTTGACTTCGACCACTCAGCCTTTGACCCTGACGGCGATTCCCTGAGTTACGAACTGATGTCTCCTTTCCTCGGCGGAAGCCTCACCAACGTCGTACCCGACCCTGAAACAGCCGCTCCTTACACCCCCGTAAGTTGGAATCCTACCTTCTCTGAATTTGTACCTTTTGGTGCTGGCTCAAGCGTTACAATCGACCCAGTTACTGGAATGATGACCTTCACACCTAACCTCATCGGAAACTATGTGGCTGGTGTTGCCGTCAAAGAATGGCGCAATGGCGTTTTGATCAATACCAAAATCAGGACCTTCGGTTATCGAGTGGTGGCTTGTCAAGTAGAAGTCCCGATTGAAGTCAATGTAACCGGACCAACTGAACTCATTGAAGACTGTGGTTTTGCTGGTTTTGTCATCAAAAGAACCGACCTCACCACCAATTTGATGGTATTCATTAACTTGAGTGGAACTGCTACAAACGGTGATGATTACCCGTTCATCAACGACACCCTCGTTATCCCAGCCGGCGTATCTTCAGATACCATCGGAATTTCAGCAATTCTTGACCTCATCACAGAAGGTACAGAATCTGTCTTCTTTAACGTAATTGTGCCAAGCCCATGCGACGGCACCTTTGATACCACTTCCATTTCCTTGAACATCATTGACTACGTCCCGATGAGCATTGGCGCCGTAGATTCTTTAAATGTTTGTGCTGACTTCGGTGAAGGAACCAATATCTACTGTACCGTAATCGACGGAATTCCTCCTTACAATTATTTGTGGGGGCCAGGCAACTTCCCGAACAACGACACCGTGTTTGTTGCACCAAATATCTTGCAACCTTACCTCAATAACTTCCAAGTCTATGTCATGGACCAATGCGCCAAGTCGGTTACCTCACCTATTGTAAGGGTCTACAACCAGTGCCCGTTGGTGGTGCCAAATATCATGACGGCCAACAACGACCAAACCAATGACCTCCTTGTCATTAAAAACTGGGAAGACTACGAAAAAGTCAGTGTACAGATTTTCAATCGTTGGGGCAACCTCATCTATGAAAACGACAACTACCAAAACGACTGGAATGGTACTGACCTCAGCGGCAAAGCCCTTGATGAAGGTGTTTACTTCTACATGGTTACACCATCGAGTGAAAAATACGAATACGACAACAAAGAAAAAACGCTTTACACTTTACATGGCTTTGTTCATATTGTAAAGAACTAGAATACAAATCTCTCCAAACAAAAAAAGGCGCCTCTCAGCGCCTTTTTTTATTCATCTATTTTGAAAGTGCTTATTCAAAGCTGTACACCAAACCCGCATGCAGCCCAACAGAAGCCGCATTGGTTTTGTAATACGTTGGATAGTTATTGAGGTCGATGCCAAGTGCATCCACTCCTTTGGCATCGGCTGTTGAGTACATAAAACGAGCGCTAATAGAAAGCATCACCGGAATTTTTGGCAACGCTATGCGGCCACCAACACCTACCATGTAAGCCAAAAAGCTCTGGTATTGATCCGTCACATCAAATGCAGGATCAACCAACGCATGAGATGCCGAATAAGTAGCTGCACTGATATTATTTGCAAC
>JAURHO010000077.1 GCA_030833265.1 Crocinitomicaceae bacterium
ATACCACCAAGCATGAGGCCTTTCCCTTGGGAAAAAGAAGAGAGCAATTCGCCAGCAACTAAAATAGAAGTGGTACCCGCAATTTCACTCATGGTTCTGACGATAGAAAAAACACCTTCTTCATCTCTGATGTAGTCCCAGGCGATAGCTGTAATTTTTTTTGCGGTTAGCAGTTGTAAGATCTCTTTGGGTTGTGTTGAAAGTTGTAGGGCCGAAATAAAAGTTTGATTGCCGGGCATGAAGCCAATTTCTTCTTCAGAAGGCGGTGCCACTTTTAAAATGATATCGGCCTGGTAAACGCCTTGACGGTCATAAATAATTTGAGCGCCTGCTTCGCTGTATTCGTTGTCTGAAAAGTTAGACCCTTTGCCTGCTTCGGTTTCGACTAAGACTTGATGTCCGTTTGCAATGAGTAGAGAAACAGCTTCGGGTACCAAAGCAACGCGGCGCTCTTGAAAAGAGGTTTCTTTTGGGATGCCGATCAGAAGGTCACCTTTCTTTTTTCTGACTTCTAATAAATCTTCTTTTGGTAATAAACCACCCTGTTGAATGAGTGTTTTAAGGATGTTTTGATCAGTTGTCATGATAAAGTTCTAAGGTTCTACTCAAATCAGGATTCGTACGAATATACAGCCAATAGTGCTGAATTGGAAGAATTTGCTCGATTTTTTCCGACCATTCAACAAAAAAAACAGCCCTTTGCTCAAAGAGTTCTTCAAGGCCTAAATTCAGTAAATCACTTTCATTTTCAATACGATAACAATCTAGATGAAAGATTTTGCCTTTGCTTGGGCTAACATAAGACTGCACGATAGCAAAGGTGGGTGATCCTTCAAAATGTTCGATTTGTGCAGTGCGTATCAGAGCAGCAATAGTGGTAGTTTTTCCGGCGCCCATTTCGCCTACAACAGCGATAAACGCAGGATCAGGTATATGAGCCCAAATTTCAGTAGCTAAATTAGTTAGATCAGCCAGTGAAGTGCTCGGCCAAGACACTAGTAGTTTTTTAGCATTCATAGGGATGCATTTGCCCGTTTTCCCATTTCATCAAACGCAGTTCTTGTAAATCAAAAACTGCAAAAGTGTAGTGCTGAAGCCAGTCACCAGTATTGATGTATTTAGCCGAACCTACTTCTAGATTTAATGGCAAATGACGATGACCAAAAATATAGTAATCGCGGTGCTGAAGCGCCTGCTTTTCTTTGACGTATTGATAGAGCCATTCTTGTTCCGGGCCATTGTAGGTAAGGTCTTTTTTTCCACCTTTCGCACGGCTTCTTCTCGAGAGAAAGCTAGCGAGTCCAATGCCAAAATTTGGATGTAAGCGCGCAAATAACCATTGACAAACACGACTTCTAAAAAAGAGTTTGAGAAATTTATATTTGTAATCTCCGGGTCCTAGGCCATCTCCATGGTGTAAGTAGAATTTTTTACCTCCAAATTCAAACTCGTATTCATGGCTATGAATTTGCGCCCCTAGTTCTTGCGTCAAGTAATCGAACATCCACATATCGTGGTTGCCTCTGAACAAGTGAATTTGAATGCCTTTATCGGAAAGCGCTGCCAATTTGCCCAATAAACGCACGTACCCTTTCGGAACAACCGTGCGGTATTCAAACCAGAAATCAAAAACGTCGCCTAAAAGAATAATGCTATGCGCTGACGCTTCAATTTGATCAAGCCATTGGAGTAATAGGCGTTCCCTGTCAGCGCTTTTGCTTGAATTGGGTGCGCCTAAATGGAAATCTGAGGCGAAATAGAGGTATTTATTTTGGCCCTCCATTAAAAACCAAAAATTTGCTGAAGGGTCTGTTCTAAGGCAGCGCCACGCAAGTTGGTTGCGATCACTTTTCCGTCTCGGTCGATGAGGATGGTGAAGGGGATGCTGCTGACGCCAAATTGTTGAGCAACTTTATTTTGCCAACCCCCGAGGTCGCTGACATGATTAGGCCAACTGAGTTGGTCTGCAGCAATAGCGGCCAGCCATTTGTTGCGGTCAGAATCTAGGGAAACACTCATGACAGTAAATCCGGCGTCTTTGTATTTCTGATAGTTCTTGACCACATTTGGATTTTCTGCACGGCATGGTCCGCACCAAGAAGCCCAAAAGTCTAGTAGCACAACTTGTCCGCGAAGGTCAGAGAGCTTCATTTGCTTTTTACCATCAGTCTTTAGGGACTGAAAATCGGGTACGAGTTTTCCTCTGGCAAAAGGGTCAGCGGCTTCGAGTTCTTGCTTCTTGAACTCGTATTTTTGATACAATTGCTGTACAATGCTACTTTGCGGAAAACTCTGGTAGAGTTGAACGATTAAGTTTTGATAACTCTGAAAATCTTGATCAATATTAATACTGCTGAGCGGCAAGATAAGCGCAGCAGATCTTTGGTACATGCCAACATAACTTTGCAACGCGGTTTGATACTGCTTGAATTGCTCAGTCATGTATTGATTAATGGCGGCTTCTTTGCTTTGGTCTGTTTTGATGGCAGCGAGCGCAGAATCAGTTTTTTGTTGCCAACTACTTGTGAGTAATACATATTCGTGCATTTGCCTAGATTCTTCGGCATTTACAAAATTACATTGACTAGCAATTTTACGGCCGTCGGCATAGATTTTAATGGTATTTGTATCTCGGATAACTAAGTGCAGCATTTGTGTTCCGAAACGCAGGAGGTAGTAGTCTGGACCAGGAACAATGCCTTTGAGCTCAAAGTTCCCTTTTTTGTCAAAAGGACTCACGACATAATCGCGAAAATAGGAACCAAAATTTTGAGAGATGCGTATGGAATCGGCACCGGAAAAAAAGATGTTTCCTTCGATTTGAACTTTTAACCCTTGGGCATGCGAGCAAAACGATAAGAGCAGTAAAAATAAAAGGCTATGTTTTTTCATGTTACTTGAATATTTCAGCCAATTTCTTGGCAAGTTTTGCCCCTCTGAGATTGGTTCCGATAACTTTCCCTTCAGGATTCACCAAAACCGTGTAAGGAATGCCATCAAAACCATAAAGTTGCGGCAAGTCAGAATTCCAGCCTTTGAGGTTGCTCACATGATTAGGCCAGACCATCCCCCAGTCTTGAATGGCAGCCTTCCATTTATTTGGATCGTCGTCTAGCGATACACTGAAAACAGTAAAGTTCTTTTGTTGGTATTTTTTATAAAGCTTCACTACGTTGGGCATTTCACTCTTACATGGCCCACACCAAGAAGCCCAAAAATCAATCAGGACGTACTTGCCTTTCAAAGAACTCAAAGTGATTGTCTTGCCATTTGGATCGGGTAGGGAAAGCTCAGGAGCGGCCATCGTGCCATTGATGGTGCTTGTGTAATTGAAATAGGCATCTTCAATTTGTTGGTATTGAGCAGCCATATTTTGACTCGCGGGTTGTCCTGAGAATGTGTTTTGATAAGCTTTGCTCAATTTTTCGAGTGTGCCCAAATGTTTGGCATTCCAATCTTCAAAACCAGTTGTGGGCAATAAATTCATGCTGAGTAAAATATTCAGGGGGCTACTCAGGTCTTTTTCGATGAGTTGGGCACAGAAATTTTCGTAGGCAAGTTTGGCTTCGTAGTACTTTTCTTCAATAGAAGCTTGTTCTAGATTTTCTTGATTGGCCTGCAATTTTTTTTGAAGAGCTTCGAAATCACGGGTTGCTTGAAGCATTTGTTGATAGGATCTAGCCCATTTGACTCCACAAAGGCCTGGTTCAGAACCAAAGTCTTGTAGTGAACAATTGAGCGAAATGGCATCTTTGGCTTGTAATGGCAACCAAAGCACGGTTCCGTTCAAATCGTTGATCCTGAGGTTGTATAGGCCAAGCCCTGGAATGTTGGCAGGCAGTTCGAAGTGCCCGTCTGGTTCAATTTCTGTTTGGGCAACTGCAATAACTCCACGATCACTGGGTGCTTCTAGAAACAGTTGTAAACCACCGGCGTTTTTGATTTGTCCAGAAATGGTCATGTTGACCTCAAGGTTATTTTTCTCGAGATCTGAGCGCTGAAAATACCAAAACAAGAAAACACCTATGGCAAGGATACTTGCGATAATAAGGATAGTTTTCTTGTTGAATGGAAACGACATTAGGCTTCTAATTTTTGTCTGAGTAAGCCATTGGCTGCCTTTGGATCGGCTTTGCCGCCAGAAACTTTCATGAGTTGCCCCATCAAAAATCCGATAAGTTGCTTCTCGCCATTGCGGTAGCGGGTAACCTCTGCCGCATTTTGTTCAATGACTTGGTCGATATAGCCGAGAATTACGCTTTGATCTGAGCTCTGAATCAGGTTCATTTCTTCAGCGAGTTCGAGCGGGCTTTTCTCGGAATTAAGCATGGCCGGGAAAATGCGTTGAGAAGCAATAGAGCTTGACACTTTACCTTGATCAATGAGTTCGATGAGTGCAGCAATTCGGGCTGGCGCCATAGGGAAATGCTGAATGTCCATGCCGTGCTCATTTAAATACGATTTGATGTCGCCCATGAGCCAGTTGGCAGCGCCTTTGTAATTTTTGGTTAGCGCAATGAGTGCTTCGTAGTAAAGCGCAATTCCTTTTTGATCAGTGCTGTTGTAAGCATCATATTCTGATAAACCGAATTCTTTGGTGTAGCGCTCAAATAAAACGCCAGGAAGTGCTGGCATCTCTTTGGCAACTTCGTCGATTTGCGCTTGAGAAACCGTGATAGGAGGGAGGTCTGGTTCAGGGAAGTAGCGGTAATCATTGGCCGCTTCTTTGGTGCGCATAGAAATGGTGCTACCTTTTAAAGCATCGAATGCGCGCGTTTCTTGCGTGAGTTGACCGCCAGCCTCTAGCGTTTCAATTTGACGATTGATTTCAAATTCAATGGCTCTTTGCACATTGCGAATAGAGTTCATGTTTTTGACCTCTACTTTGGTTCCAAATTCAGAAGTACCTTTGATACGCACTGAAATATTGGCATCACAGCGCAAAGATCCTTCCTCCATGTTGCCGTCACAAATATCGAGGTAGCGCACCAATTTGCGCACTTCAGTCAGGTAGTTGTATGCTTCAGTGGAAGAACGCAAATCTGGTTCAGAAACAATTTCAAGAAGCGGAGTTCCCGCTCGATTCAAATCGACGAGCGTGTCAAAGACATCGACATCGTGGATGCTTTTCCCGGCATCTTCTTCCATGTGGATGCGGGTAAGGCCAATTGATTTCTTTTCTCCGGATTCTGTACGTATGCTGATTTGACCACCAGTGCAAATTGGGGTGGTATCTTGGGTAATTTGATAGCCTTTGGGAAGATCTGGGTAAAAGTAATTTTTACGTGCAAAATGCTGCTGTGGCGCAATATGACAGCCACAAGCCAACCCAAGTTTGATGGCGAAATCAATGGTTTTTTTGTTCATGACCGGAAGGGTGCCAGGCATACCAAGTGTGATCGGACTCACGTTTGTATTTGGTGCAGCGCCGTACTCATTGAGGTCCGAGGAATAGGCTTTGGTGTTAGTGAGTAGCTGTGCGTGCACTTCTAATCCAATGACTACCTCGTATTTATCTTTAATTGAAGCTTCCATTATAGGCTGGAGATAAGTTCTTTCATGATCTGTGTCATTTTTGGTTCTTGGCGGCTAGCCACTTCAATGACATCTTGTACACTTACTTTTTTGATTTTACCAGGTACTCCGAGGTCCGTAATAATTGAAATGGCAAAACAAGGAATGCTCATATGGCGTGCCACGATAACTTCTGGCACGGTTGACATCCCGACTGCATCGGCGCCAATGGTACGAACATAGCGGTATTCGGCAGGAGTTTCAAGGGTTGGGCCTGTTAAACCAGCATAGCAACCCACAGAAACTTTGATTTGAAGATTTTTGGCAATGTCACAAGCTTTGTCGATGAGGCCTTGGTCGTATGGATCAGACATATCTGGGAAGCGAGGACCTAATTCGTCGATGTTTTTACCGATGAGTGGGTTGCCAGGAAACAAATTGATGTGGTCATTCATGATCATGATTTCACCCACTTCAAAATCAGGGTTGACACCTCCGGATGCATTGCTCACGAAAAGTTGTTCAATGCCGAGCATTTTCATGACGCGCACTGGAAAAGTAACTTGCTGCAAAGTGTAACCTTCATAATAATGAAAACGACCTTGCATGGCCACTACATTTTTTCCGCCAATTTTTCCAAAAATAAGTTTGCCGGAATGGCTTTCTACGGTTGAAACTGGAAAGTGAGGAATATTTTCGTAACTGATTTCATCGATGATTTCAATCTCTTTTACAAGCCCACCTAGGCCTGTTCCTAGAATGATACCAATGCTCGGTTGGATACTTGTTTTGGACTGAATATAGGCAGTACTTTCTTTAATTTGCGTCAACATAGGTCTTTATAAATTGATTAAATGCTTGTTCATCGGACCATTCAAGCTGAAAATCGAGCAGCAGCCAAGGATAGCTTTTGCGATCTTGTGGGCTGAGTAGGGGGTCAATTTTCACCCAATCTTTGGCGGTAGTAACAAGCACTGTTTTTCCGTCAGCAAAGGTATCAAAAAATTGATGAATTTCCTTGATTTCTTTGGTGCTATAGCGATGGTGATCTCCGAAAGATTGATAATGTATTTCGATGCCTTGTTGGAAGGCCTCGGCTAAATTTTCTGGATGAGCAATGGCGCTCACTAAAATGACGCGTTCAAAAAGCTCAATAGTTGCTGCGGTTAGGGGCGTCAAGGGAAGGTATGCATAGCGCGAAAAAAACACAGGAAGCTGATATTTTTGATAACGCGCCCCTAATTTATTTTGATCAAAACTTTGGAAATCAGGACATTTGGTAATGATCAATGCGTCTGCTCGTTTGAGTTGGTTTGCAGGTTCTCGGAGACGTCCAACAGGGAGTAAGGCTTCTTTTTCAAGTGGTTTATCATAGGTATTGAGCACTAGATTCAAGCCAGCCTTTACCCAGCGATGCTGAAAGGCGTCATCGAGTAAAATGAAGCCATTGGGTTGCATTTCTTTGAGTTTCCGCACCCCGAAACGGCGATCTTCACAGACAACTACTTGGGTTTTGTCATGGAAGCGCTTTTTGAGCATGAGGGGTTCGTCACCTACTTCTTCAGGCAGTGAAGTAGCTTCAACAACCCGAAATCCTTTTGTTTTTCGGCCGTAACCTCGACTCAATACTTGAATAGGAAATTGGGTTTGAAGTAGTTCAATGAGATAGGCCGTATGCGGAGACTTGCCAGTACCACCCACTGCAAGATTCCCAACGCAAATTGATTGTCCAGGGATTTTTTGGCTTTTGAAAAAACCGAGGTCAAAACATAGATTTCTTAGCCAGCTAATGAAGCCGAAGAGCATAGCAAAAGGATACAGCGCTCTTTTCAAGTTCATTATTGGCTGTGGTAATCAGAAAATTCTTGCTCATCGGCATAATAGTAAATTCTAACTTGAGCGGTATCGTTTAGAAAATCAATTTTACCTACTTCTACACGATTGATAATTAAACCAGTACGATTTTCAAGATCTGCTTTGAGTAATTCGTGTTGGTCTGGTTTGATGAGGTCGATGCGTTCGTAGTTGATTGTTTTTCTTGTCTCGTGCTTCATGAGCCAAAGATTTTCGAGAATGAAAGTCACCAAGAGAACGGTGATATTGATGACGCTAACCTCTGGAAAATGAGGCTGGGCGATTATCAATATCTCTACGAGCGAAAAGATATCAA
>JAURHO010000078.1 GCA_030833265.1 Crocinitomicaceae bacterium
ATTTCAATTGAGCTTCAAAGTTAGTAAAAGTCTGAGCTTAAAAGCTCAAAACCACAAATTTTAGTAGGGTAGAAAGTAAGAATAGGTAAAAGAATAAATGGGATGAAATACCGAGTCCGCTGCTAAGAAGGGCGTAGGCAAAATAAAAGGCCAAGGGAAGGATGAGTAGGCTCAGTAAGCTTATTTGCCCTAGAAATAAGAAAGCACCCAAGCCTAAAATCCAGGTAAAAAAGGTAAAAATATTGAGCACTTGCACTTGTTTCTTGAGGCGAAGAGAGGCTTTTAAAAGTCTAGCGCGCAAGCCCATGATTCCAAAGACGAGCAATAAATGAATGAATACAAGGATGGTTATTTCAAACCAATGCAATTGTTCTAATTGGAATGGGAAACTTAACGGAAAGTCGCTTTCGATTTGAAAGATGTAGGCCAAAGATAAAATGAGCGCAATAGGAGTGAGTATACCGATCAGGAGCAGCAGTAACTCTCTGAATTGAAGTGTTCGAAGTGCGAGCAACATGATCAAAAGCACAGGAATGAAAACCACAAGGTAGCTGCAAAATAACCAAGCTAACCCAAAGATGAAACCCGCATTAAAGGCGGCTTTACGCGCATCGTTTTGCGGCCTAACACTGAAGAATATGGCCAGTAATAAGATGCAGCAGGTTTGAACTATGGGTGTCCAGCTAAATTGCCCGAAATCAATAAAAAAGCTATTGAAAATTAGATAGTTAAGGCTAATGATATAGGTGTTTTTCTCTAGGAATTCTTGACTATTGAAGACCCAATTGAGCAATAAAGCATTGAGGAGAACGATTAAAAATTGAAAGGAGGCAGTGGGCCAATAGCTCCAGTGTGGAGTGGTAATGAATGAGCTTGCATCGGGCCCGCCAAAGTAGGGCGTAGCGCCAATGATGTCACCTAAGAGATATAAAAGCAGAAAAAATGGAAGTAAAATAAGAACCCCGATTCTGTTATCTAGGAACAAACGTAGCATCTTCAAATTTACCAAGTTCTTGTCAAGGAGCCTTCACTTTGTGAATAAGTAGCACGCTTTGTTTAAAAGAAATGAAGTTCCTGTTAAATGCGAGTTTTTACACTTGCATACAACACAAAAAATAATATATTTGTTGCTCAATTTTTTTGAAAACTATATCATGGAAAAAGCCAAAGTTCGTTACTCAGATGCAGATTTAGCAGAGTTCAAAACGCTCATTCAGGACAAGCTGAAAGAAGCCTACGTTGACCTTGACTTGCTCAAAGGGTCGTTGTCCCACAACGATGACCACGGCACCGACGACACCGGCCGTACCTTTAACATGATGGAAGATGGTTCCGAGACCCTTTCTCGCGAAGAAGTGGCTCAGCTTGCAGCACGTCAAGAAAAATTCATTCAGAGTCTAAATGCTGCTCTTGTTAGAATTGAAAACAAAACCTACGGCGTGTGTCGTGTAAGTGGCCAACTGATTCCGAAAGAAAGATTGCGTTTGGTGCCGCATGCCACCATGAGTATTGATGCAAAAAACGCCCAAAAGTAAATCTTGAAAAAACAAGCGCTCTTTATTTCAGCTTTAGTCTTCCTGTTGCTGATTCTCGATCAATGGATCAAACTTTCAATTAAAAATGATTTCTTCCCTGGCGAATACAAACCGCTACTAGGATCATGGTTTGTCTTGCATTACACCGAAAATCCGGGCATGGCATTCGGCCAGACTTTTGGCGCAACACTTTGGGCTAAACTTGCACTTAGTTTATTTCGCATTGTAGCTATTGGCTTGATCATTCGCTATTTGTATCAGCAAATGAAGCAAAGCGCATCCAAAGAATTTTTAGTGGTGGTCTCGTTGGTTTTAGCAGGTGCCACCGGCAATTTACTAGACTCCATGTTCTATGACCTATTTTTCTCGGTAGATCCTTGTATCGCTTTTAACCAAATGCCAGGTAGTGGTATCAAAGCCATTTGTACTTCGGGTCATTTTTCATATCCAGTAGAAGTTCGCCACCAAGGCTTTCTTTTTGGCAGTGTGGTAGATATGTTCCAATTTAACCTGACATGGCCAGCTTCTTTCCCAATATTGGGGGGGCAGCAAATTTTCCCTGCTATCTGGAATTTAGCAGATGCTTGTATCTCTGTTGGTTTATTTTGGGCAATCATCCGCCAGAAAAAATTCTTTCCGAAAAAAGCGGTTGCTGAAAAGCAAGAGGCTGAAAGCTAGAAGTTCCACTTCATGCTGCGATCATCAAGCAAAGCAGCAGAAATTTTCCATCCGATTTTAGGTGCAATCTGATTTCCGTCCGAAACCACACTGTATACCCCAATTCTGAAACGTTTTCTACTCATTTTGAAATTGCGTTCTAGACCCGCTAATAACTCGTAATGTTGCCAATTGTATTCTTTGACATACATCGCGCCACCACCAACAACTAAGCCCACTCTTGTTTTTTTGAAATACGGTATTTTATTCAAAATGGCACCGTTGTCGTGATGCACATAATGCGCCTGAAACACATAATCTGTAGTGCGAAGCGTGGTGTCAAAGCCCTGAAAAGAATAGAGCGGATTTGAAAACCAAATTGGGTCTGAGCGCCTTTGAAATTTGTAATCGGGTTCATATATGGCTCTGGCGCTCAAAAATTTACCGACTGATGCTCGGTAAGATGAAGTACCTATCGTGCCAATCTTAAAGTTCTGCATGATTTCAAATTGTAAATAGGCATGATCAACTGCACTTTTGAGGATATGTGGAAGTCCGCGTTCAAATTGAAAGCCAAAGGTCGGGTAGGCTGATCCTAAAACAACCTTTCGATAGGGTTCTCGCATGTAGCGTTGCCCAGGTGTGTAGGACGCCCCGACATTAAAAATAAATGCATTGTATGGATCAAAAGCTAAAGGGTCATTATTGGGCAATGTTTCATCGATACCGTTTAAAAATTGATATCCTTCAATACTTCTTCGCTTTGTATATTGTGTGTTTACGAAGGCGTAAAAACCATTGAAGAGTTCATACTCAAGGTTCAAGTTGAGTTTTGTTGATTCAAAAAAGTTGTCGCGTTTATAAATTTGAGTTATTGCGTCAAATCCTCTGATGACATCAAAATCGTGATTGAGTCCGACTCTAAAAAAGCCGAAATGAAAAGGATCAAAGCGGTACTTCCACCAAGTATCACCTTTCCAGTCTTTGTTCATAAAACCATAAGAGATACGTGTATAGCAATCTAAGGTTCTTTCGTCTTGCCATTTTTTGAAATAATCAAAACTTGGAGAAACACGCGGCCCGCCAATGCCGATAGGTTGGATTGTGGAGGCAAGAGAACCGATTGTCCACTGCTCTTTAGTTTCTCGGTTCCGGTGATCAACACCAAACCATAGGATTTTTAAGGCTGTTATTTTATTAAAGACGGCGTCTACACTATCTAAATATTCTTTGCGATTGAAATAGTCTCGAATCGAGTCTTTGGCGCGGATGTAGCGTATTTCTTCATCGGTGAGTGCAATGGCGCGTTTCTGCTGCCAATAAGCACTGTCTCTTTCATAAGCTGCCTGTTCGGTTACGGCAACTTCGGCATTAAAGAATTTTTTGGCATAGGTTGGCTGAAAGTTATAATTAGAATAAAGCGCTTCTGTTTTACATTGGCTCACCTCATTCTTGTATTTGACACCGTAGGTCAGTGTTTGTTTGTCTAGGACACATAGGCTATCACCTTGAAGGCTGTATTCTTGCTGAATGCGGAAATAATCATAGATCAATAAATTCCCTTTGTTCATAGTGAGGTCTAACTTCTGAACTAACCAGAGTGAATCGACCACCCAAATGTAACCCTCCATTGTGGAGGTGGCGGTATTGCGGGGAGTGATTTTGATTTTTGAAATCATGCGCCCGTTCTCCTCATACTTTTCTTCTAGGCGGTACTTGTAAGCAATAATGCCTGGTGTCGAAATCGGAGAGCTTACAGGCGTCTGATGCAAGTCATCGAGGTGCAAGAGGTTCTCAAAGAAGTTAAAATTAGATTTTACAGTTGTGGTGTAGTAGAGCTGAGAAACATCACCCAGCGCTTTGTATGCATTTCTGATTTCCTTGACCTGATTGGGTGGTGCATAGGAGCGGTGCAGTTGTACTTCAACGAGCTGTAGTTTGTTGAGCCATTCAGGTATTTGTCGCTGACCTTCTTCTAAAGGGTCTTGGTCTTTGCGATGGTTTTCTTTCTTTTCTTTGACAACGGTTTCTCTTTGCTCTGTAGCTTTGATGTACACATCCACTTCGTGTGGATAGTTCCAAGGGTTGATTTGCTCCCGTTTCTCGACAACCTTCATGATTTTGTCGCGACCCACATTTGTTTTTTTTGCCGTGACCCGAACATCTTGAATATCGGAGAGTTTCATCGGGAATAATTGCATGTCTCGGCGTGCTTCTTGATCGCGCATGGCCAAATACAATTCACGGTCTTGATAACCTTCGGCCGTAAAAACTAAATAGTATTCACCGGGGTTGAGATACATTTCAAAGTAGCCATTTGCATCGGCGACAGTCCGTAATTCTGTTGAATTCTTTGCAAATACCTCGGCACCAGCTAAAGGTAAATTTTGTTCATTGGTGATGACACCATTCAACAGACGCTGTCCATAGGCGCTGCCAAATAAAAACAAAATAAAGAGGGAAAGTATTTTCAAAGTACTGCTAAGACCGTTTTAAAATGAAAAGGTTACTACTTTTTTTAAAAATAAGTTAGTTTTTACCTTGTTGCTCTTGCATTGCCTTGAGGTGATTTTGCATGCGCTTCATCATCCATTTTTTAGTAAAATACATGATCAAAGCCATTGCCGGCACAATGAAGTAAGCGACCCAAGTTTCAGGCCCCTCAGTAAAAATCTTGTAACAAACAGCCAAGAAGCTGATGGCTGCAATTGCTAGCCATAAATAGCCTGAGATAACGTTATAGCGCGAAATGAAATCTTTTTGTGACATTATTGAATGGTTTGGTTTTTATCTAGTTGCCAGGAGCCAATTGGTTCAAGTAAAACATAAGAGCTGAAATCTTGTTTGGTCCGAATACCTTTACCGATGAGGCGACCTTTAGGTGAGCGGATAATTACTGGTGATTTCGTGAAAATACTGCTGTCTTTTTGATTCCAGAAAAGCGCTTCTGTTTCGAGTTTTTGTTTTTTCTGATGATTGTATAAGGACACTGAATCTTTTACCATGAGTTCACCAGTGCTGTAGTTGATTTGGCCGTAGCGAGCACTTAAAGTGGATACGATACTGCCCTCTTCATTGAAAAAATAGACTTTCAGGCTGTCTTTGATTTTAGTAATTTGCTCTTTCCCGCGATACGTCTCGGCCAAGGCTGCATGGATTTCAACCCGCGCATAGCCCGCTTCAGCATAGGTCAAGATTAAATTTTTAGTGGTTTCAGTAGGCGCATCTTGCTCAAAACTTATTTTTTGAACCAATGCGACATCGTTTTCACAGGCCGCCATGAAAAGAGCAGCCAATCCGATGATGAGGCCGTTTATCAAACGGTTGTTTAGTCTAGTTGGCGCTTGCGGAACCATTTTTCAAAGTTCGATGGGGCCATGATAAGACTCACTCTGGCGCCAATAAAATTCTCGGACCAATCGGCGTTTGGAATGGTTCGCTGCCCGAAGGTGAGCCCTAAATTGACCGAAGAGAGTGATACTTGTGCAAGTAAAGGCAAACCAAAACCGACGGTAAGCCCTCGTTCTTGGTATTGCTGACCATTGCTGAGATATGGTAAGGTTTGTTGGTAGTAGCCTGCTCTGTAGCTGATTTTTTCAAGGGCTTTAAGCGTAGCTAGATTTTCAAGTACTTTGTATTCAGGCTGAAATTGAAGCCCAAAGCTCATTTTTTCGGCACTATTTTGATTGAATCCTGTGATGAGGTTGTCTTTTTGCGTGAGTGTGCCGTAGCTTGCATAACTTCCGTAAAGTTGGAGCAGCGGATGCAGTTCACGGGTTTGTCTTTTGTAACTTGGGAGTTTCCAGCTGTAGGCAAAACCTGCTTGCCAGCTTTGCGCCGAAGTGGCTAAAAATGCTTGATTGCTGTAATTTACGGTATCGTAACTTGACGGGACATTGATTGTTGCCGTACTGTAAAGTTCTTGAAGGAGGTCTGCTTTGAGTTGCATTTGCGGTTGGTAAACAGCAGCAAGCGTAAGCGTATGTTTTTTGCCAAGTGCTTGTGTAAAGTAAGTGCCAAGGTCAATAGAATTTGAACGGACAATTAAAGAATAGCGTTCGAGGCCACCTGCTGCACTCGCTCCGGTCAGTAGGGTAGAGCTGCGTTCATTGGTTAGTGTTCCAAACAAGTAAGATACATTGGCACCAATGGCTAGTTTTGTTTTTGGTTTTTCAATAATACCCACTGAATAGCCCAAAAAGAGGTCTTGTATCGCCCCTTTCCCAGTGTAGCTATAACGCAAAGAGTCTAAGCCAGTAAAAACAGTTTCGGTAATTTGATATCCACGCGAGCTATAGGGTCTGAGGCCAAAAGCAAGGCCCATTTTCTTGCGGATTTTAAACCCTAGCGAAAATTCTTCGGCCATTGGGGTGGCATTGAATTGCTGAAGACTTCCACTTTGATACCAAGATTGACGTGAATGAAAACCGACGGTATAAAGTGTTGAACCTTTGCTCAGACGATTGTAGCTAGCAGGATTGTAATGGTTCAAGACCCCTGAATCTAGAATGCTAACCGAATTTCTGCCAAGTGCATCAAAAACTGCGTGTCCTTTTGCGCTCTTTTCTCCGATTCCATAAAAGCTAGCGGGTTCTGCCGTAATTGACTGCCCATAGGCCTTGATGATACAAAAAAAGCAAAGGAAGAAGAGGAGTTGTTTATTCATGCGACTGATAAAGGGATAAAATGCCTTCAAGCGTTAAGTTTTCGTGTACAAAGATGCCATTTTTTTGCCCCAAATCAAAATGCGCAGCATCGCCTCCAGTCAAATAAACTACAAGTTCAGGGTATCTTTCCAAATAGGCATTTAAAAGCCCTTCAATTTCTTTCTGCCAACCGAGAAATGTACCCACTTCGATACTTGTTTGGCTGTTGGTCCCGATTAATTTTTGACTTGGCGATATAGGGAGTTCTGGAAGTTTTGCCGTGTAATAAGCGAGGGCCTTTGCTCTCATTTGCAAACCTGGGCTTATGGATCCACCTAAATATTCTTGGTCTTCATTCAGAAAATCGAATTTAATGCAGGTCCCGAGGTCAATAGCCAAACGGGGCTTGCCACTGGCTTTCTGACTCAGCGCCGCTGCGTTACACAAGCGGTCTCTTCCTAATGTTTCAGGGCTCTGATAAGCCATTTTGAAAGGCAAATTCATGTCGTGTTTAATTTCAAAGAGCTCAGTAAAATAGGATACAAGTGTATCTGTCAGCTCTTCATTGACAACAGACGAATAGGCTAATGGGATGTTACTATTTAGGCTCTTTAAGGGAAACTCAGCCAGCGTATATTGTTTAACCCATTGAATTAGACCATCTTGAGCTAATGCAAGTTTGAGTTGGGTGTTACCCGCATCGAGTAAATAAACTTGTTGAGAAACAGGCATCTTCAAAAATACTTAGCTTTTTTGAACTTTTTTAGCTTTTAACTTGTGAGAAAGCGTA
>JAURHO010000007.1 GCA_030833265.1 Crocinitomicaceae bacterium
TGAACATCGCGGATAGTCAGTGCATAAGGCATGAAGCGCGCATTGCGCTCATCTCTAGATTGTGGGTTGAAGGCATTAACTGCGAGTAGGTTATAGGTTTGATCTTGCTGAATTTGAATCGATTCTGAAAGATTGCAATCTTCTTGTGACAATTTTGCACTGACCTTGTAGGTTTGTTGCTTCCAGGCATAGAGTTCTACACTTTTTGACTTCTGGTTGATGAGGTTGCCGTTGCTGCTTGACCAGACAATTTGCTGCGCACTGCTTTCGGCAGCAATGTGCACAACCGGAACGCCTGTTTCGTAACTGATCGGGTCCGCACTCAGTGCAATTTTGTGCAGACAAGGTTGCGCCTGATTTTCATCAATTTGAGGCTTGTTGTTGTTTTGTTCTGACGTATTTTCAACGGTAGATGGTGCCAATGATGCAACTGGAATCTGTCTTTCTGGACTTGCTTCAATGATTCCGTTTGTAATGATGTTGGTTAAATCATTAATTGCAGTATAATTCTCTGGATTTGATCCAGAATTAGCTTCGACATTTGGGATGATAAATGTGCAGCCCTGCACTATATTTTGATTGTTGTTTTTTGTGTTTTTAAGTTTCGAGGTAGCACCTTTAGAAAGCTTTTCTCTCTTTTCTTGTAATGCAGCAGCTTGTGTTTGTTTGCTTTTTTCGGTTTTTAAAGTGTTTGTATCGGTATTTTGACCTTTATAATTGAAGTAAAACACAACAGCAGCAGTGCTCAGTATTGTTGCCACGGCAAGTTTGCCCAACCAAGAAAAACCACTTTTAGCCTGAGGAAGCTGCTTCGAAAGCGCCTCCCAAGCTTTTGGGTCGTAGTCATAGGAGAAGTCTTCTACTAATGACTTGATATCTTTTTCAAATTGATCTTTCATCGTTTTTCGATCAGTGTAAATTGTTCTTTTAAAAGCCTTTGCAAATTCATTTTTGCTTTTGCTAAATTGGATTTTGAAGTTCCTTCGGAAATGCCGAGAATTTCGGCGATTTCTTTGTGGGTGTGTTCTTCGATGACATATAGGTTGAAAACTGCGCGGTAAGCCGGTGAAAGCTTTCCGATGGCTTCAATAGCAACTTGAGCTTTGAGATCAAGTAGAGCCGTTTGTTCTGATTCAACCATTGGATCTGAGCTACCGGTAACAAAATCGTTGTCTTGGTCGCTTAGGAAAGGGTCTTTTTTAGCTTTTCGAAGGTGGTCTATGGCCGTCTTGGTGACAATACGACGGATCCAGCCCTCGAGCGAACCTGTAAAATCAAAAAATTCCAATTTATCAAAGACCTTTAAAAATGAAACTTGAAGGATCTCTTGTGCGCTGTCTCGGTCACTGAGGTAACGCATACAAACTGCAAGCATTTTGCCGTAGTAGGTCTGAAACAAACGCTCTTGTGCGCGTCGTTCACCCCTGAGGCAAGCCTCCACAATTGTCTTGAGTTCTTTTTGCTGCTCCAATTTTCAATGTCTTCAAAACGCAGGTACCTCAAAAGGGTTGCCTCTAAAGTTGCGTGTTTTCTAATTCCTGTCAAAAAAAGCTTTTTTTTTCTTAACTAATCCGTAAATTCGTCACGCTAACGCTTTTATCAATTAAAAAATAAGCAAATGAAAGTAACTGTTGTAGGTGCAGGGAATGTGGGAGCAACCTGTGCTGATGTATTGGCTACCCGAGAAATCGCCAATGAAATTGTTTTATTAGATATCAAAGAAGGTTTTGCTGAAGGCAAGGCGCTCGATATCTGGCAAACAGCCCCAATTAATCTTTATGATTCACGTACAGTGGGTTCAACCAATGATTATTCGCGTACAGCAGATTCAGACGTTGTAGTCATTACTTCAGGTTTGCCGCGCAAGCCAGGGATGTCTCGTGACGACCTTATCGCAACCAATGCTGGTATCGTTAAGACCGTGACGGAAAACGTTGTGAAATACTCTCCAAACGCAATCATCATTGTTGTTTCGAATCCGTTAGATGTCATGACTTATTGCGCTTACTTGAACGCAAACATGCCATCTTCACGTGTATTCGGTATGGCAGGTGTTCTTGACACTGCACGTTACCGTGCATTTTTAGCTGAAGAACTTAATGTATCTCCAAAAGACATCCAAGCAGTATTGATGGGTGGTCATGGTGACACTATGGTTCCACTACCACGTTACACGACGGTTGGTGGTATTCCAGTTACCGAATTGATCGACGAAGCACGTTTGAACGAAATCATTGAACGCACCAAATTTGGTGGTGGCGAGATCGTTAAATTACTTGGTACTTCCGCTTGGTACGCACCAGGTGCAGCTGCTGCCCAGATGGTTGAAGCAGTTGTTCGCGATCAAAAGCGCATTTTCCCAGTATGTGCTTGGTTGCAAGGTGAATATGGTTATTCAGATATTTACTTAGGTGTACCAGTAGTTTTGGGTAAAAACGGTATCGAAAAAATCATCGAATTGCAACTCAACGATGCTGAGAAAGCTTTATTAGCAGATTCAGCTGAGGCAGTAAAAAGTGTCATGGATGTCCTAGACAACATGAACGAAACTGCATAAGTTTAGTTCTAAATAGAATAACAACAAAAAGAGAGGGCCGCGCAGCGGCCCTCTCTTTTTGTTTCATATGCTTAGACTTTTTTAAAACTCATAGGCCCCGATATCCGGCGGATTGTTTCTTGCCTGACCAACGATGTCATTGAAGACACTCGAGGCGATGCCGTTATTGCTGAGAAAAGAATTCAAGGCAAAAGTGAAGTCGCGTTCACTAGGGTTATTGAAGCCACTGGCCTTGTTCCAGAAAATATTATTCCCGTAAAAACTATCGGTATAGGTTTGCTCTGATTTAAAGAGGCTATACGAAAAGTCAAAATTCAAAACAACCCCTGCCATTTGAATCGTATCAATGGCAAGTTCTGTTTTGAGATTGCCATCGATCACACAATTTTTAAGAATCCCTTCATCAATGTTAGATACATAGGTTTCATTGAGTTGGTAATTGGTAAAATAATTACTGATTCCGACCGCTGGGTTTGTAGAGGCGCCATAGCCCAGTAAATCACAATGATTGAAATTAAACGACCCGCCTTGAAGCACTAACAAGGAATGCGTGCCATTATGAGAAATAAGACAATTCTCCGCCTTGACGCGGGCGCCGGCATAGATGAAAACACCGTAGCGTGCTTCATTATAGATTTGTGTATTTGTGAGTTCTAGCGTGTAGCCCGTATTGCTAGGGTCTTCGCTGTATAAATGTACGCCACTGGTGCCGTTTTTTAGAATGGCGTAATTGATACTAGATGGTAAAGCTTCATGAAAGTAGATGCCATAATATTGGCCGCTGACGTCTTGGTAGTCTTGCTCGAGGCGATCGCCTTGAAACACCACTTCATTGCCTAATTCTCCTTCAATTTGTAGCGCGCCTTTATACACATAGAAGATCGCATTTTTGTGGAGATGTACTTTCGTACCGGCCGGAATGGTTAATGTTTTTGAGGAATCTACAATAGCTGCTCCGTAAATAACATGGGGCTTGTCATTGGGCCAAACACCTTCATTTAAATCGAAAATACTGGCCTGAAAGTTTGTATAATGGAAGTAGGCGTCTTGGCCCCAAGCGGCCAGCTTGACAAATTGGTCTTTGCCGTTGGTCCGAAAACGAATGGAATCTTCTATGATGAGTGGCTGGTTGCCGCCATTGGAATTCAACGTGACCTCAACAAAAATAAAGAGTGAATCTTGGGCTTCTAAAATAAAATCTTCTTGAAGGTCAGTTGGGACGCCGTCAATATTTAACCGAAATACAGATTGTGCACCACCCATCAGTTCAATGGCGTCAATTTTTAGACTCTTTTGATCTTTGTTGTAGATTTTCAGGGCTTTGGTTGTTGAACCAACAGTCGTGAAGACGGTGTCAAATACCAACGTATCTGTGGAAAATTCAAGGTGCGCTTTGGATAAGATCACTTGTTTGTTACAAGAGCTGAGGCTTCCCCAAAGAGAAATACCAAGCAAGACCAAAACCATTGAAATAAAACGCATAGGCATACAACGAACAAAGCTAAAGAATATTGAGGTCTTAGGCCAATTTCAGTAAAAAATGTTGCTTGACTTGCTGAGGTCTGGGGCTGAGTAAGCCAAAATGCCAAGCGTCAGCCGTGAAATGAAAAGCCGATTGCTGACAAAGTTGCTCCCAATCTTTTTTATTTTTTCTAATTAACGTAGGCGAGATGACTAAAATTGATTCAGGATGTAAATTCAGGTGGATTAAGGCTTTGATATCTTGAGTTTCTTTTCCAACGTAGATGAGTTGCGCTTGACTCACTAAAATTTGCTGCGGCTGAGCTTGATAAAATAAAAGCTCAAAATTGGGGAAAGCTTCTTTTAATTGGGTTAGAAAAACCTGCGCTTTTCTTTCGGATTTAGGGAATATATCGGCGCCTCTAAAATCTACTTCTATGTTCCGAACGACATCGACCAAATAATAGGCAAAAGGAGAGTGCGTGCCGTGTCGGCCTTTGGCCTTCCAAATAAAAGCAGTAAATTCGAGGCAGTAAAACACACTGCAAAGTAACAAAAAAGAAGTCATCTGCGTGGAGCAACAAACTGCCATTTCTGAACAACTTGCCTTCATTCAAAGCGGTTCAACGCCTTTTGAGGTTCTATCTGCATGTCGGGTAGGAGATGGTATTTTGGTATTTACCGATGAGCAAAAAGAAGCTTACCGACAACTAGCCAAGCAAAACGCGTTGTCGCTTGCTTATTTTGTTCCGGCCTCTGGTTCGGGTTCCCGAATGTTTGAATTTCTTTATGAGTTTGTGCAGTATCCTAATGCTGAAAATGCCCAACAAGCTGCTCGTTTTTTCAGTAGGCTTTCTGAATTTGCGTTGTTTCGAAAACTGCCACTTGCTCTCAGAACAGCTTATCAGGATGGTACGCTACAATTGGAAACTTTAATTGAGTACTTACTTGGTGAGGAAAAACTCAATTATGGCAAAACGCCCAAAGGTCTTATACCTTTTCATGTGCATGAGCCTTTTGTACTCAATCCTTTTCAAGAACATTTGATTCAGGCCAGTAACCTTAACTTCGATAACTGCCAGTTTCATTTTACCATCCAGCAAGAATTCGAGGCGGCTTTTGAACAAGCTATCCAAGAACTGGAAGCACTCACGGCTCAAACCTATGCCGTTAGTTATTCTACCCAAGATACTGCGACAGATGCTTTTGTTTTTAAACAAGACGGAAGCTTATTGTATAATGAAAAAGGAGAAGCCCTTCGCCGCCCTGCAGGACACGGTACGCTCCTTCAAAATCTGCAAGCAATAGCAGCTGAATATATCCTCGTAAAAAATATAGATAACGTTCAGCATTTTACACAGCAAGAGGCGAGTAATCAAAATTGGGAGTTTTTGCTTGGTTTACAACTCGAACTCAGAGCGCAATTGAAATCTTTTGTTGCGTCTAATGATTTTGCTGCCCTTTGTGCTTGGAATCAGCAATTTGGGCTCTTTGAACAAGCATGGCTTTTGCAGCAAGCTGATCAAAATTGGCACGCGCTCTTGAACAGACCTTTCCGAATTTGCGGCATGGTGCGCAATGATGGCCAACCCGGAGGAGGCCCATTTTTTGTAGAGAAGGAGGGTGTGAAATCCAAACAGATAGTTGAAAAATCTCAACTGACGCATTTGCCGAATGCCAGTAAATTGCTTTTGAAAAGCACACATTTCAATCCAGTATTGATGGTGTTGAGTCCTTGCGATTTAAATGGTAAAACTCATGATTTGCAACATTTCAAGGATGCTCAAGCCTGTTTTGTTGTCGAGAAAAACCACGGAGGTGAAAAAGTCAAATTTGTAGAGCAGCCAGGTCTTTGGAATGGTGCCATGGCAAATTGGAACACCCTTTTTGTAGAATTGCCTTCTGCTATTTTTTCTCCGGTCAAATCTGTAATTGACTTGTTAGAAAATGCGCATCTAGCAAACAAAGCCGAGTAGAATTGGTTACTTTTGTAACTAAATTATTTTGGCATGATCCCAGTTACTGTTTACAGCGAAATGACCCCCAACCCGAACACCATGAAATTTGTGGCCAACAAATATTTGTTGCCTACTGGTGCCTCGGTAGAATTTGATTCAAAAATGAGTGCGAAAGGCTATTCGCCTTTGGCTGAAGCCCTTTTTGATTTTCCTTTTGTAGCCAAGGTTTTTGTCGCTTCTAATTTTGTCACGGTAGCCAAAACCGATAACGTTCCCTGGGATTTCATTACGATGGAACTACGCGAGTTTATCCGCGAATGGATTGCTTTTGGCAAAGAAGTTTTAATTGCCATGCCAAGTCAAATCCAACTTGATCCAGAAGATACAAACACAACTACTTCTATTGAAAATAGTGTGGCCTTGCCCAAATTTGAGGCCTCAGACCTCGATGACGCCATTGCTGATCTACTCGACCAATATGTTCGCCCAGCGGTAGCCAATGATGGAGGCGCCATTGATTTTCTTGGTTTTGAAGACGGAAAAGTAACGGTTTTACTCAAAGGTTCTTGTGCGGGTTGCCCATCTTCAACCGCAACACTCAAGGGTGGTATTGAAAACTTACTCAAGCAGCACCTCCCAGAAGTCAAAGAAGTTGTCGCTTTTAACGGGTAAAATTTAAATTCTTATAAGCTAGTTGTGAAATTAGCCTTATCTTTAAATGAACAAGTGTAACGCCCCGTTGTTACAGCATCATACATATGTCCGTCATCGAACAAACATACGACCTCAAAGGCGCTTTGCGTCAGCATTTTGGCTTTGATCATTTCAAAGGAGCTCAGCAAAACATCATTGAAAATATCCTGGCTGGCCGCAATACCTTTGTCATTATGCCAACTGGTGGCGGGAAGTCCATGTGTTATCAATTGCCCTCTTTAATTCTTCCGGGCACCTCCATTATTGTTTCGCCGCTCATTGCCCTCATGAAAAATCAGGTCGATGCAATTCGCGGAGTCAGTGAAACAGGTCATATTGCCCATTTTCTAAATTCTTCGCTCACCAAGGCTGAAATTCAGAAAGTGAAAGAAGATGTGCTTTCGGGCCGCACCAAAATGCTATATGTGGCGCCCGAATCACTCACCAAGAAAGAAAACATAGATTTCTTAGCAGCGGTCCCGATATCTTTCTTTGCCATTGACGAAGCACACTGTATTTCTGAATGGGGTCATGACTTCAGACCAGAATACCGTCGTTTAAGAGAGATTTTTGAAAAAATTTCGCATGTTCCCATCATAGCCCTAACGGCAACGGCAACACCAAAGGTTCAATACGATATCCAAAAGAACTTAAACATGCTCGATGCAGACGTTTTTAAGTCTTCTTTTAACCGCGATAACCTTTATTATGAAATCAGGCCTAAGCGTGAGGTTGAAAAGCAAATCATTCGCTATATCAAACAGCGCGAGGGACAAAGCGGCATCATTTATTGCCTGAGTCGCAAGAAAGTCGAAGAAATTGCCGAACTCTTGCAGGTCAATGGCATTGCTGCTATTCCGTATCATGCGGGTCTTGATGGCACCACGCGTGCCAAGCACCAAGACGCTTTTTTGATGGAAGAAGTTGATGTTGTAGTCGCTACGATTGCATTTGGAATGGGCATCGATAAACCCGATGTGCGTTATGTCATTCACCACGACATTCCTAAATCTATAGAAAGTTATTACCAAGAAACGGGTAGGGCAGGCCGAGATGGCGGCGTGGGTGAATGCGTGGCATTCTACAGCTACAAAGACATCGAAAAGCTAGACAAGTTTTTACAAGGCAAGGCCATCACCGAGCAAGAAATTGGTCGTCAGTTGCTTCATGAGATTGTTTCTTATGCCGAAACTTCTGTGTGTCGCCGCAAATTTATTTTGCATTATTTTGGTGAAGAGTTCAATGAGCAAAAATGCAACGAACAATGCGACAACTGTCGTCACCCTCAGGAAAAAATGCAAGGCGAGACCTTCCTCAAATTATTACTTGATGCCGTTGCAGCGCTCGACGAAACGCAAAAAGCAAAACACTACTGTGCCTTTTTGTCAGGGCACCTCAATGCCGATATCAAAGCATACAAGCACGATCAACTCAAATTGTTTGGTTCAGGCAAAGATCAAGACGAACACTTCTGGAATGCGGTTATTCGCCAGGCAGTGGTAGGCGGCTTCCTTTACAAAGATGTTGAAACCTTCGGCACACTCAAACTTTCCGAAAAAGGGCAGGCATTTAGGTTACACCCAGTACCTTTCCAAATCTTTAAACAACACGATTTCTCGAACACCGACGACGACGACAGCATCATTGCCATCAATCAAAAAGGTGCGGCCCTCGACGAGTTGCTTTACGGCCAGCTCCTCGATCTCAGAAAATCAGTTGCCAAACAAGCCGGAGTACCACCTTTTGTGGTTTTCCAAGAGCCTTCGCTCCGCGACATGTGCGTGCAGTACCCCATTACCATTCAAGAATTAACCAATATTCAAGGAGTTGGTGTCGGAAAAGCACAGCGCTATGGCCAAGATTTCATTGACCTCATTGCAGCGCATGTCGAAACCCAACAAATTGAAAGACCCCTCGACTTTGTTGTCAAATCCTTGATCAATAAGTCCGGTGCCAAGGTACAGCTCATTCAGAATATTGACCGCAAATTACCTTTAGAAGACATCGCCAAAGCCCAAGGAAAATCCTTCAACGATTTACTCGAAGAATTGGAAACTGTTGTGAATTCAGGTACCAAACTCAATATCGATTATTACCTCAATGAGGTGCTTGATTCCGATAATCAGGAAGAACTCATCGATTACTTTTTAGAAGCTGAATCGGATGATTTAGTAACGGCTTATCACGAATTTGATGGTGCCTACACCGAAGAAGAAATTCGCCTGATGCGCATTAAATTCTTGTCCGAGTACGGGAATTAGATTAAAAGAAATCTAGTATATCGCTGAGATTTTTCGTTATCTCGATCTTATTTTAAGAGAGCAGCCACCGAGCTTCTAGAAACACTATGATAGTTTTCTTGTGCTTTCTCAAAAATCTGCTTGGCTAGATCCTTTGTTTTAGGATTTTGCTGCAGTGCCTCATAAATTGGCATCAGGTATTTTCTACGCCCCACTTTTACTAAGAAATCAGTGAGTGGTTTCTTTATCTCTAAGGCATAAGAAGTTTGAGCCGCCAAAACAAACCATTCTTTTAAGACCTCACTGTTTTGAGAGCTGCTAAAATGCAAAGCTTGATCGAGTTGTCGCATGCGAGCAACTGAGGTGTTCGTGTTCAGGTTTCGTATGAAAATTTGCCATTCTTGAATGATGCGGTCTTGGTAACGAATCGTGAGGTCAATTTTTTGCTTTTTGCGCTTGCCATTTTTGCGTACCCATTTGTAGCGGTAAGTTGGCTTAAACGGATTGCCGCCCGCATTGTATTGTTTGGCAAAGCCTTTCATTTGTTCTAGCCTCGGCGCCTTTAATTCAAGACAATTTGGAGGCAAGCCTTTGTCATAGATCCATTGCTTGTAATTGAAACTGATGCTTTGAGGTCTCAGTAAGTTTGCTTCAAGATAAGCTGTAAAGGTTTCGGCATCGATGGTTTGAAATGCAAAATGCGCAAAATAACCCTTCAAGAACGCATCGAGTGCAGCTCGGCCAACTTTTTGCTCGAGCGTTTTGAAGAAGAAAGCTCCTTTTACATAAGCCACATCTGAGAGCGCAAGATCAGGGTCTCGGCCGGCAAGTTCTAGGTGTAGTTTGCTGTCTTCAGGGTTCTTGCTGGCAGCAATTTCTTTGAGAGCGTCTTGCAGTTCGTCAAATTCAATGAGCGCCATGATGTCTGCAACCTCTTTTCCAGAAAGTGCTTCCATGATGCGCTGTTCAAAATAAACTGTGGTGCCTTCATTGAGCCATAGATCAGACCACGAATGGTTTGTGACTAAATTCCCGGACCAAGAATGCGCCAATTCATGGGCTAATACGGAAACTAAACTTTTGTCGCCAGTCAGTAAAGTTGGGTTGGCGAAGGTGAGCATTGGGTTTTCCATGCCGCCAAAAGGAAACGAGTAGGGCAATACCAAGACGTCATAGCGTTCCCAACGATACTTACCGTATAGTTCATTGGCAACGTTCATCATTTGCGGTAAATCTTCAAATTCCTTAGCGCAGCTTTTCAGGAGTTCTTTTTCTGCGTATACACCGCAGCCTGTGCCGAGGTCTTTGAAACCGATGTCGCCAACAGCCAAAGCAATGAGGTAGCTCGGGATGGCATAAGGCATTTCAAAATGATACATCCCTGAGGCGTTCAGTTTGGTAGGATTGCGCGCACTCATGAGTGCCAAAAGGTCTGTAGGTACCTTTACATCGGCACTGTAGGTCAGGCGATTAGAGGGTGAGTCTTGGAGTGGAATCCAGGTGCGTGTGAGGATAGCCTGCCCTTGTGTGTAAAGGAAGGGTTTGGTTTTTGAACTCGTTAGGGTGGTATCAAGCCAATCTAGGGCGGCAGAAGCGCCAGTAGTTTGGTAATAAATATTGATATCGGTTGTTTTGGCGTCGACATCAACCAAAAGTGCTTGCCCAATGATACTGTCTTTGTCCATTGGGCCAATGGTGAAGTCCGTTTCTTTCTCATGACCCTTTTTACCGAGCGTCACTTTTTGGATCATGAGCCCTTTGAGGTCAAAGATTGCGGTATCGGCCCCGTTGTTTTGCATTTCATGGCGCGCAATACCATAAATGGTTTGAGCTTTGAAATCGACTTCGAGATCAAGGTGCAGGTGCTTGGTATGGATTTGTTTTAGGTTTGCGTAACTGTGATCGTCTTGCGGCAGGCTACTGAGTTTTTCAGTATTAGCTATTGGCGTCTCGGGTGCATTGTTGCAGGCCCAAACGAGCAAAGAAATCAAGAAAAGTGGCCAGTGCTTCATCATTTGAATTGTAAATAACCGAATTTTTCTTGAGGACCAAAAATTCCGTAGGTATAAAGTCCTTTGTTTTTTCGGTCATAGGCAAATGCTTTCGGTACCAGAAGTGTGTTTTCGTCTTTGCGTTGATGACCTACTTGGCGCGTCATTAAACCCGTTCGAAGGTCAATTTGCACAAACGCGCCTACATTGCGATTTTTGCTCAGGCTAAACGTTTGCACCTCTTGTTGTGTGTTTAAAAACTGACCATAGCTGTCGTAGTTACTTTCTGTATCGTTAAAAATAAAGCAGATGGTGCTGTCGCCAAGAAAACTGGCATACGAGCTGTAGGGTCCGTAGTCATTGATGCTAAATTGCCTTTTGGGAATGCGTTGCTCCCAGAGAAGTTGCCCGCTTGAATCGATGCAAAAAGCAACAATATCGTTGTAATAATAATAGGTGTAGGTGGTACGCTGACCAGTTTGGTTGTTATAACTGACACTTGTGTAGACATCGTATTTTTCGATGGAGCCTACATAACTGCCATTAGCAAGTGTGAAAATATCTCGGACTTCATAGCGCGAAAGCTGTGGTGTTTCAGCGCGTTTTTCCATCCTTCTTTCTATGCGCATTTGTTCGGCAGCGGTATGCTCTGATAACATGATTTCTTTGCTGAAAGGGATGAAACCAACCGCAAGAGCGGTGTCTTTATGAAGATCAATTTGCACATTGAAATAGCCATCTTGTAGATCCATCCATTCTGAGTTGCTATAGATCCCGAAGAGCGTGAGGCTATTTTGCCCCTCTGAATTCATGATAAAGTTAGTGATGCGCTTACCATCGAGTTCAAAGGTGTAATCTTTGATTTGTGCGGCGGAAAGCTGATAAACATGTAAATTCTTAAATTGCTTACGTGTTTTAATTGCCTGATTTTCATTGATTCCTAATTCTATGACTCCGACAAAGAGTTCGCCTTCGTTGGTTAAAAAATAATCTTCTATGGAGCTGAGATTGGCGTCAAACGGGAGGATGTACTCACCGTTACTCAATAGTTTGAATTGAGCATCATAGACTTGATAACCGTAAGAATCTGAACCGCTGCGTCGGCCAGAAATGTTGTAAAAAATGGCAAAACAAGAGCGATCTGGCGCCTGGATGATCGAGAAATTGGGCAGCGGATTCGGGCTAGGGTCGACGTAGCTCAGTAATTCAGTGACTTCAATTTCGTTGAATTCTGCATCGAGCTTTTTGACAAAAAGCTTCATTTCTTTGCCAGCGCGGTCTCCAATAAAGACAAAAGTCTCATTACCAATGAGCATGCTTTGCTGATAATAACCAAAGCCAGCTGGCGTAACGGGCTTTACCTTTAGTTCGGCAATCGGCTCGAGGGCATCGTACTTGGTAAGTAGGTAATTTCCTCCGCTAAATGAATTCGTAGCATGAATGGTTTTGAAATCTTGACCCTCACCAGCCATTAATTGAATTAATTGACCTTTTGAGCGGCTAAATGCTCCCCATTGCCAATCTGGAACTTGCGACAAAAGCAAGTTGAAAGGACAAATTAGAATAAATAGCTTCAGGTAGCGCATGATTTAATGGACCATTTGAATGCCTAGATAGTTGTCTGGACTTATGAGTTTGAGTTCTGCTTTGAGTTCGGTTGAAATCGGCAATTCTTCGATAAAAGCGTGTACACTTTCTTTGGTTACGCGCTCATTTTTGCGCGTGAGTCCTTTGAGTGCTTCGTAAGGTTTTTCAAAGCCTTCGCGACGCAAAATAGTTTGAATGGCTTCGGCAACAACCGCCCAGTTGGCCTCGAGATCATGAGCCAATTGGTTTTCATTGAGCAAGAGTTTATTGAGCCCTTTCAGCGTGGCACCAAAAGCAATGATGCTGTGCGCAATTGGCACCCCAACTACACGAAGTACGGTAGAGTCGGTGAGATCGCGCTGGAGTCTTGAAACGGGTAGCTTAGCAGCTAAATGTTCATAAAGCGCATTGGCCAAGCCGACATTTCCTTCCGAGTTTTCAAAATCGATCGGATTGACTTTGTGAGGCATGGCCGAAGAGCCAATTTCACCAGCCTTGATTTTTTGCTTGAAGTAGTCCATGGAAATGTAGGTCCACATGTCGCGATCGAGGTCAAGAATGATATTGTTGATGCGCTTCATGCAATCAAAAAGAGCAGCAAGTTGATCATAGTGCTCGATTTGTGTGGTGGTCTGTGAACGTTCAAGACCTAATACTTCATTAACGAAATGATTTCCAAATGCGACCCAATTTGTACCAGGGTAGGCAACATGGTGTGCATTGAAATTACCGGTGGCACCACCAAATTTTGCAGGAAGTTTGATGGCTTTTAGGGTGCTCAGTTGTTTGTCGAGGCGCTCTGCAAAAACTTGAATTTCTTTGCCTAGACGGGTAGGTGAGGCAGGTTGTCCGTGTGTACGGGCAAGCATTGGGATGTCTTTCCATTCCGAGGCGAAGCCACGGAGACTTGTAATGATTGCTTCAAGTTGTGGGAAATAGACCTCTTGCAAGCCGTCTTTCAAGGAAAGTGGAATAGCCGTATTGTTGATGTCTTGAGAGGTGAGACCAAAATGAATAAATTCGAGATAAGCTTCAAGGCCTAACGCTTGCATTTTTTCTTTAAGGAAATACTCGACTGCTTTGACATCGTGGTTAGTCGTTTGCTCTGTTTGCTTGATCCAGTTGGCATCGTCATGCGAAAAGTTAGTGTAAATAGCACGCAAAGCGGCGTATTTGTCTTTGGGAAATTCGTTGAGATTAGCGATGCCGCTTTCAGTCAATGCGATCAGGTATTCTACCTCAACTAAGACGCGGTAGCGAATGAGGCCGAACTCTGAAAAATAAGCTTGAAGGGCAGTGGTTTTGGATTGGTAGCGACCATCTATCGGGGAGATCGCGGTTAAGGCGTTAAATTCCATATTGTATCTAAAGCACAAAGATACAATAAGCGTAAAAAATAGAAAAATGCGTTTGGCTTTTATCGTAAATTTGAAGCATGAAAGTTTCTAATGCATTCATTCGTTTTCAGTGGGTTGTACTCACACTCATTTTTTTAGTCGTTTTTGCCGGTAGTTTTGTCCGGATGTCGGGTAGTGGGATGGGCTGTCCTGATTGGCCAAAATGCTTTGGTCAGTGGGTGCCACCAACCGAAATCACTGAACTTCCTGCCAATTACCAAGAGGCCTATTTGCTCAAGCGACAAAAAAAAGTTCAAAAATTTTGCAAATTTCTGGACCGTATTGGGATGGACGCTACTGCCCAAAAGATTTTAAACGACCCTGAAGTCTATAAAGAGGAAGCATTTAATCCAAAAAAAACCTGGATTGAATACTTGAACCGCTTGGCGGGTTTCTTGGCCGGGAACACCATGCTCTTGAGTTTCTTCTGGCTTTTATTGTTTTACCGCAAACGCACATGGCTTTTGCTTACCGGCATCAATTTGGTCCTAATGGCCATTGAGGCCTGGTTCGGTTCTATTGTTGTGGCCACCAACCTCGTGCCCTGGACAATTACCGTGCACCTCTTTTTAGCGCTCGTCATCATAGGCCTTCAATTGTATTTTGTCCATTCCCTTTCTACAAAAATGCGTCCTGTTTTACCCCAAGAAAAATCCTTCAAGTGGCTTACTTGGCTCATTTTAGCGATCACTTTCTATCAGATGTTTCTCGGAACTCAGGTGCGTGAAGCCATTGATGCGTTGGTTAAACAAGGTTATTCCCGAGCGCAATGGATCGAACAACTGGGTCTTCCGTTCTTCATTCACAGAAGTTTTAGTTGGCTTGTCCTTATTTTACTGTCTTATTTATTCTGGCAAAATCGTAAGAAGTGGCATTATGCACGCCTCAACACTGCTTTTTACCTACTCGCTGCAGAACTGATCACAGGTGTTGCCTTGGCCTACGCAGACATGCCTGGTTTGGTCCAAACCGCCCACTTGGTCTTTGCCAGCATTCTTTTCTCCGTCTTGCTCTTGATTCGTTTTGATGCCAGTAAGGTTGAGAAGGACTGAATCAATTAATGAAAAAAAGACTTAGCGAGCTGATTGATTTCGGCCAGGTAAATCCCTGAATCCAAGCCCTCGAGCTGAATTGTTTGACTCGTGTGGGTTAGTTCAATGCTTTTCAGTGTGCGGCCTTGCAGGTCTTTAATCAGTAATTTTTGACCAATATACTGAGCACTGAGTTCAATCAGTAACTGATGTTCCTGACAAGAAACTTGCCATGCTTCATCTAAAATTTGAGGGTTGTTGGCTTCAGGCGAAAAGGCAATTTTCCAGGTTTCTTGCAGTCGATCTACACCTGAAATACCTGTGCTGAGGTGAAAAAAGTCATTGCCGATAAAAGTAACCACACCTTTTCTAGGAGATGCAGAAAAGGACATTTGTGTTTCAACTTGGAAATTATTCAGGTTGATTTTCTCTAAGCCGTTCAAGACCTCGTCATTGGCGTTGACACCTCCAAATACAAATAAGAGCGAGTCATTTTGGGCAGTACCCACATACATTCTGGTTCCTAGGTTTAACTGCGAGGTGATAGCAGTCCATTGATCATTTCCTGTATTGTATTGCCAAGTTTCCGTATTCCAACCAGTCTGATTCTGAACATTAGTGCGCCCGCAAGCTACAAATCCACTTGTATTATTTGCAAAACCGATGCCCCGCCAAATGCCCTCAAAAGGTAGGTTATTGAGCTGCTCCCATTGTTGCGTGTCAAAGTGAAAGCACCAAACTTCATTCAAAATTCCGGATTCATTTCTACCTCCAACCCAAAATAAATTGGTGCCAATTATAAAGTGTTGGGCTCCTGCTCGGCCCGTTCCTGGAAAGTCGGGTAGGGCATGCCACGTAAAAGTTTGTAGATCAAAACGCCAGAAATTTTTTAAATAAGCGCCCAAGCAATTTTCTCCGCCCAAGATATAGCCGTTGTCTTGGTAGCTAAAACCTGTCGCATATTGTCTTTCTTGCCACTCAGGTAATGCGGGTGCAGTGGCCCAGGTGTTGGTCAGCGAATTGAAGCAATAAAAATCTTTGGTGCAGGCAAAATCACTGCCACGTCCGGTACCGCAAAAATGCAAATGTCCCATACTAAAAACTGCAGCGTCGTCACGGGCTATGCCCGGAAAATCAGGGAGAGCTTGCCATGTTTGACTAATGGCGCTGAAAAAACAATGGAAACTCAAGAAGAGGGAAAAGCAATGGGAAGGCCAAAATCTCATTTCCCCACAACGTGAAAAAGCAAATTTTAGTATTAAAAAGACGGAGTAATTGTGGTGTGGCTGACGAAGGAAGGTCTGTGTGTAAGTGAAAAATGGTAGCCAAGCTGCAGATTGAGCTGCTTGCCATTGCTGAGTAAATTTCCTTGCCATTTTGAACTGAGCATGAGCGCATGTCCATTTTCAAATTGATAACCTACGCCCATGAGGTAGCTCCTGAAAGCGCCCCCCATCAATAAAGAGAAATCTTTGTATTGATAAATGACATTGGCGCAAAGGGTTTGAAAACCAAAATAGCGCTCGTAAAAGACAGTTGCGATAAACTTTTGCGTACTGTCTAGATCGAAACACTGGGTAGCACCTACATTAAGGCCATTGTTACCTCCAGCTGCAAAGAAACTCCAGTCTTTGTAATTGGCTTGCACGCCAAGTTGTACGGAGTAACTTGGGATTAAATTTCCTGAACCAATTATAAAGCCTCCATTCTGAAAACCTGAAGCCGCTACTCTCCAATTCAAATCTCGGTTGATGATAAAATCACGCCCTAAATTCAGGCCTATATTGAGGTTGTTTTGCCCTGAAAATCCGATGTGCTGTGAACTAATACCAAATTTCCATCGCCCTAAACCCAACTGATAGCGCAAGAAATTTTGATTGACAGCGAAGTTGGAATTGGTGCTGAAAAAAAATCCTGTATTTGCCGTTAGATCGGAACTTAAAAAGCCTTTGCCGTGCACTTTGAGATCGGGATGATATGCGGGATTATTCAAAGCTAGGGTAGTACTGAGTTCATTGAAAGCTTGTGCAAAAAATAATTGAGGAAGAAATATCGTAATAGTAAGTGCTCGTTTAAAAATTGATTTCATAGGTTAAAAGTGTATGAGATAAAAATGGTTCATTATTTAAAGCAGCTTTGGTTGTTAAACAATGCAAGTGAAGTGAAAGTTACACTACACCTTTAAAAAGCTTTTTACGTTACCTTTAGGTGTTGCGCAATGCGGCTTATGCAAGAACCAAACCAAATATTACTCAATCAGGCTTTAAATGGCGAGCGCAGGGCGCAGCTTGAGTTGTATCACTTGTGTTATCCAGTGCTCATTAGTGTAGCGCGCCGCTATTACCGCAATACGGACGAACAAATGACGGTAGTCAATAACGCCTTTGTAAAAGTCATTCAGTTTTTAGCCACCTATGAAACTGGTCGCTTTTTGAGTTGGGTCAAGCGCATTATTTCCAATGAAATCATTGATGAATATCGCCGCAACAAACGCTATCACGAGCTTTATCGCTTTGATGCTGCCGTTGAAGATCGCGGTTTTGATGATTATCAGACCGATGCCGTTTTCACCAATGAACAGCTCCAAGACCTCCTCATGCAGCTTTCTGAACCTGCGCGTTTGGTGTTCAATCTGTTTGCCATTGAAGGCTATGCGCACAAGGAAATTGCTGCCATGCTGGGTGTCACGGAAGAAACCTCCAAGTGGCACACCAAAATGGCCCGAAAAAAATTAAAAGAACTCATTCTTAATTATCATGAAAAAGCAGGAAGAAAAATCGTTGGATAAACTTTTTGAAGGCCTTAATGAACTTCAGCAAGAACAGCCCTCAGCAGCCTTTCTCGAAGACCTGGAGCTGCGTCTTGATGCCTTAGAAAAGAAAAAACGCAAACCCCTTTTTGCTTGGTGGGTGTGGTCTGTTTTAGGAGCCGTTGTAATCGTTGCTGGTTTAATTGGGTATTCAAATAAATCAAGTTTCGGAGCTTCAAATGCCTCAAATCGAAATAGTTCTCCATATCAAACCGCTACTAAAAGTTCAGCTCTCAAGCAAAGTTCAGCTCCGACTTCAGCTAAATCATCATCTAAATCATCCAAATCATCATCTCAATCAGCATCTTTATCACGAATTCCTATTCAAGATCAATCCATAATTTCAAATGCTTCTCTCAAGCGTAAATTCCCTCAGGTTTCAGCCATAACAACAATTACTTCATTACCGTTATCATCTTCAACTCCTATTAAAAATCGAGATGAATCTTTAACCCAGGCTTCAACTGAAGTTCAAAGCAATAATGATCTTACAGCTTCAAACTCAAGTTTAACTTCAAATGCTGAAAAAGAGATCAAAAATCAGCAATCTACTGAAAATACCAAACCAGCAGAAATAACAATTTTAGATGCAAGCCCAAGCGAAATTTCCTCCGCTCCAATTGATTTAAAGGTGAACAAAGAAATTCCGCTCGATCAGTTGCATCCAAAACAAGGGCAAGCGAAGCACAGTGTCGGCTTGCAATTTGGTGTGAGTGGAATTTTTTCAAGTTTTGAGGTACCAGAAAGTACCGCCGCACTTGCAGGCTACGACCCGCATTTGTATCGTAATTTCCGCAGCGTTTCTGAGCGTCAAACCTCGAGCTGGGATTTCAATTTGCGTTACCAGTTCTTTTTTGGAAGATTCGGCATTCAAACCGGCCTCAGTTATCTAGAATGGGGTGAGCAATATAAATACGATGTGATTTCTGTAGATGGTACCAACCGTTATCAGTATGTGCAAGTGCCCCTTTGTTTGGCATATCAGTTTCCCATGAAAAAGCTAATTTTTCAGCCGTCTGTGGGTGTTGGCATTGGCTATGGGCTTAAAACAGCGGGTGCATATATTCAACCGTCGCTCAATCAAGTGCAATTGGTGAGTGCTTCAACTTGGTCTAAAAATAGCCAACTACAATTAGAATTTATCTATTCAATTTCTGACAACATAATGGTGAGCATCGCGCCGGTATATCGCCGAACATTCGGTAATCTCATTGACAACGGTGTCATCATGAACCGTTATCAGTCGGTTGGGTTGTTGACTGGGGTGTCCTTTCACTTCTAAAGCCCTTAATAAGATTAATTAATTGTAAATAGTACCGTATTTTTACGGGTATAAGCGAATAAAATCCCAATTTTGCACTGTAATTATTGCAGTTGAAATTCTTTCTCTCTTTTGTTTGCTTTTTTATTGCTGGCTTAGGTGCCAATGTGTTTTCACAAACATTGATTATCAATGAGTTGTCGAATGGCCCGTCTGGCAACAAAGAATACGTAGAATTACTTGTGGCCAGCGATACCGTTACCTATGTTTGTACTTCTGCTACGCCGCCCTGTTTGGATATCAGGGGCTGGATTTTCGATGACAACAGCGGCTATCATGGTGGCCCTACCGGAACAGGAGTTGCGCCCGGAGCCGTTCGTTTTTCAAACAATACACTTTGGTCTTGCGTTCCAGTCGGGACAATCATCGTACTTTACAACGACCAAGATGTCAATGCGGCAATTCCTGCGCCTGACCTCAGTTTAAATGACGGCAATTGCCGACTCATTGTTCCGATTAATAATGCACAACTGCTAGAATCCAATACGACTACACCAGGTGCAATTGCGTGTTCGTATCCTGCGGCCAACTGGACACCAGGAGGCAACTGGAACAACACGGTTTTAGCCAATAGTGGAGACTGTGCGCGTATTGTTGACCTTGGGGGCTGTGAAGTTTTTTCTGTCTGTTACGGCACTGCAAACACGAATAACCAAATATATTTTGCCGGGAGCGGCGCTACTACCGTTTATTATTTCAATGGTACCAATCCGGCACAGCAAAGTAATTGGTCTGCTGGATGCACCAACGCTGCATCTTGTGGTACGAATGCTCAAACGCCAGGTTTGCCCAATAATTTGGCCAATGCAGGCTACATTGCCCAATTCAATAATGCCTGTTTGCCGATAACACCCTTGCAGTTAACAGTGCAAACTACGCAGCCACTTTCTTGCAATTGCACAGGTGCTGCAGTGGCAAGCGCTACAGGATCAATACCGGGCTATACGTATCAATGGCTCAATGCAGCTGGGCAAAGTATTGGCACGGCAGCCGCTATGTCGAACTTGTGTCCAGGTGTATACAGTTGCGTAGCGACTTCCAATATTGGTTGCACCGATACCGTGAGTGTTACAATTACTTCTGGTGGGAGTGCGCTTATTGAACCTCAGTTTGTTGGGGTAGGGCCTCTGTGCCAGGGAACCAGCTTTTCATTGCCAAGCAGTTCTTTGAACGCCATATCCGGAACATGGGCGCCTGCTATTTCGAATACACAAACCCAGACCTATGTCTTTACACCAAGTGCAGGGCAATGTGCAGATACAACTTCGCTAACAGTAGTGATCAATACCCAAATTAACCCGATTTTTCCAGCTTCAGATACCATTTGTCTAGGAGAAAGCTATACACTTTCAAATACCTCCTTAAATGCGATCGTCGGGACTTGGGCGCCCGCTTTGTCTCTCGTTCAGAGCCAGACTTATACTTTTACGCCTGCTGTTGCCAGTAGCTGTATGACACAAGCATTTTTTAACCTGGTTGTGCAAACGCCAGTTCAACCTCAATTCACAGCTGTTGGCCCCTATTGTCAAGGGATGAATTTTTCGCTGCCAAGTAGTTCAACCAACGGAATTTTAGGCACTTGGTCTCCGGCAATTTCCACCAACCAAACCCAGAATTACCAGTTCACGCCATACATTGATCAGTGTGCTGATAGCGCTTCTATGACTGTAGTGATCAACCCAACGATAGTTCCACTGTTTGAAACTACTGATACCATTTGTTTGGGTGAACCTTACACCTTATCTAACACCTCACAGAATGCCATATCGGGTTCTTGGTCTCCGGCCTTGAACCTGAACCAGTCCCAGAGTTATATTTTTACAGCCAGCAATTCGAGCGCTTGTTATACACAAGCCAACTTTAATTTGGTTGTCAATATGCCGCCTAATGCCCAGATTGCCCCGAGTGCAGTTCCCACCGGACTTGTTCCTTTGAGTTTGACAATCAGCGCACAAAACCCCACACCTGGTGCCAGTTATTTTTGGCAAACATCCAATGGCTTGCAGGCCAATGGTACCTCGGTTAATACCATTTTGACTGAGCCCGGATGTTTGGCGGTTTCACTTATGGCTACGCTGAATGGCTGTACTGCATATGACACCATTGCCATCTACAGTTGTGCTGAACTACAAGATACCACCACAGACACCGTTAGTATTTCGCCAGATGTTTTCGTTTTTTATATTCCGAATGCTTTTACACCCGATGCCGATCAATACAATCCATATTTCAAAGTATGCTGGAGCGGTTCTTTACCAAAATTCTTTGAGCTTGAGGTATTCAACCGCTGGGGCGAACTGGTTTTCAAAACATCTGACCCCAATTTTGGCTGGGATGGAACCTCCGCGTTAAGTGGTCAGTTTGCGCCAGATGGTCTTTATACTTGGAAATTGACAATTGGGCTGTCAAGTGTGAAGGAACACCGAGTTTATAGCGGTCATGTCAGTTTGCTGCGCTGATAATTTCTTAGTGTAAAAAATACACTAAGTAAAAATTAATTTTAACTTTACTTTTATAACCTAAAGTAAAGCTATGTCATCTGTTATCAGTGGAGTAGGTAGTTACTTGCCTACGCTTCGCATCACGAATCAAGATTTTATTGCACATCGATTCTTTAAAGATATCGATCAACCTTTTGATGAAAGCAATGAGGTCATCATTCAGAAGTTTCAGGAAATTACCGGCATTCAAGAGCGCCGTTATGCGCAAAAAGACCAAACCAATTCGGATTTAGGAATATTGGCTGCTCAAAAAGCACTTGCTGCTGCCCAAATTGATCCTGAAGCACTCGATTACATCATTTTTGCCCACAACTTTGGTGACGTGCGCTTTGCATCCAATCATTTAGATATGTTGCCGGCACTTTCTGCCAGGGTGAAGCATGCGTTGGGTATTGTCAATCCGAATTGTGTAGCTTACGACATGCTTTTTGGTTGTCCGGGTTGGATAGAAGCCCTCATTCAGGCTCATTTATTCATTAAAGCAGGAGCCGCCAAGCATTGTTTGGTCATTGGTTCTGAAACGCTTAGCAGAGTGGTGGACCCGCATGACCGCGACTCTATGATTTTTGCCGATGGCGCTGGTGCTTGTGTGCTTTCAGAAAATAGTAATGCTGAAGGAGGCATATTGGCGCATGCAACTCAGACATTTACCAAAGACGAAGCCTATTTTTTAAATAATGGTCCTTCGCTCAATTCAAAACATCATATCCACGAGAAATATATCAAGATGCAAGGCCGCAAAATCTATGAATTTGCGCTTACTAAAGTGCCTCAGGCCATGAAAGCTGCGCTAGACAAAAGCGGTGTTTCAATTGCAGATGTCAAAAAGGTTTTCATTCATCAGGCCAATGAAAAGATGGATGAAGCCATCATTGACCGCTTCTATAGACTCTATAAAGCAGAACGACCTGTTGGTATCATGCCCATGAACATTCATTTGTGTGGCAATAGTTCAGTAGCTACTGTGCCTACTTTACTTGATGCTGTGATCAGGGGAGAATACCCGGAGCACGAATTGCACAAAGGCGATGTCATCATCTTGGCATCGGTGGGTGCCGGCATGAATATCAATGCGGTAGTTTATAAGTGGTAAGAAACTTATAAACTACCGGATTTGATTTGCTTTACTGCTTGATCACGCGTTTGGTCAAAACTTGCTGATTCGCATTACTTAACTGAACGAGGTAAATCCCGTTTTGTAAAGCACTGAAATCAATGAGAGCAGCCTGCTGATAAACGCGTTTTTCAATGACTGTTTTTCCGCTAAGATCTAAAATGGCAACTGTAAAATCTCCAATGCTGCTGATGTTCAAAATAGAAGAAACAGGATTAGGTGAGAGTTGAACATTCCAATCAATTGTGGCTAGTTCAGCCAAACTGCTACTAACTTCAAATGTAATTGTATCGGAACAAGCGGCGTTGCTTGAAATGAGCGTAACCGTCCAGGTTCCGGAAGTAGCATAGGTATGACTTGGGTTGATATCTGTACTTGTGGTACCATCTCCAAAATCCCAGAAATAACTGCTGGCGTTGCTACTCATATTAGTGAAATCTATAACATTGTTCGGACTCGAAACCCAAGTAGAGTTTGCGGTTGGTGGTGTCACGATTTGAATGCTCACGCCAGTTGCGGTAGTACAGCCATTTTGATCAGTAACAGTAACAGTAACATTCATGTTATTTTGAGGATTGATCGTAATAGTAGGGCTATTTTGATTGATAAAGTTTGGTGTCCATTGATAACTAGGGTTGGTAGCATCAGTTGTAGCCGTCAGATCAATCGGGCCGAGGTTTGTAGAACAAAGTACTGTGGCACTTGCAGCTAAGCTAAGGCTCGGGCTTACTTGCGTCGGGTCGATTGTGATCTGAACAGAATCTGTATTTGAACAGCCATAAGGACTGGTTACGACAACTGTGTAATAGGTATCAATGGTTGGGGTAACAGTGGCAAGTTGAGTTGTAGCACCACCAGGAGACCAACTAAAAGTATAACCGCTTGTGTTGCCACCAGGACCAGCAAAAACTTGTGCATTGACAATGCCAGAACCGTTGGTACAAACTGTTTGTGTGGTGGTTACGGCATTTACATTTGGAGTAGGGCGCACGTAGATTGTTGCAACTGCTGTTGCGGTACAACCATTATTGGGGTCAGTGACAACGACAGTATATGAAGTCGTTTGATTTCCGGGTGTAATACTAACGTTTGGAGTCGTTTCTGTCATGGGCTGACCATTGGCACTCCAGGAATAAGTTGCATTTGTATTTGGGCTATTTGCTATCAATTCAACAGTGGCGCCTTGTCCTTGACAAACATTGATGCTGTCTTGGTTGAGGCTAACACTTGGGCTTACCATACTTGGATCAACAAAAACACTTGTCGTATCTGAACTACTACAGCCGTATTGACCAATTACGGTTACGGTATATAAAGTTGTTTGTGTTGGAGCAACAGTTACAGTTGCTGTGTTTCCGGCGTTTGGAGACCAGTTGTAGCTCAGTGTAACGCCTCCTCCTCCAGGACCTCCTACACCGCTAGTTGCTTGTACGGTTAGGGTAGAAGTACCACCTGAACAAAGATTGGTGTTAGAATTGAGCAGGTTATTGATGATGGGTTTGCGACCTACAACAATTGTTTGGGTAACTGGACTAGATGCACAGCCTGCAGCATCGGTTCCGACAAGCGTATAAGTACTTGTAAATTGAGGACTCACAGCCACACTTTGGCTAGTTGAGAGTGTTGGGTTTTGTTGTGTTGACCATGTGTAATTTAAAGCGCCGTTGGCATTTAATGTGAGGGTATCACCTTGGCAAATGGTATCGTTGGCCATTGATATGGAAACCACTGGCAGCGGTGCTGTATTTACGATAATGGCTACTGTATCTGTATTGGCAGACAAATTTGAATTTCCACAAGCAACATGAACATAGTAATATTGATTGGCATTGAGGTTTCCTGTGGGCCAAACATTTCCAGGGTTGGTTAGTGCAATGTAGGGACCATTTTGAACAGAAGAAGTATACCAAGTGTAGGTAATACCTGTCGCCGTTTCTGCATTGGAAAGCGTAAGGGTGGTGTTACCCTGTCCTCCGCAAAAAGTTGTTTGAGCGGCGCTGAGGGTTCCGGCTGTAGGTGTTCCTGTACAAGCTGGCGGAAATTCAGTCCACTCGACGTCATCAATGACAATGCGTCTTGAACCATTGGCAGGGCCGTAGATGGTACCTTTAAAAAGGATGTAGTTTGAAGGGCCGGCAAAAGCGATAGGAATATTGAAAGTGTATTGATACCAGCCGTTGGCTGTTTTGGTATCAGGGGCATTAATGCTGCGATTGCGTGCTACTGTACCGAGTGCAACTGCGCCGGTAAGCGAAGTGCTCGTGTTTACGTATACACTCAGGCTATCAGCATTGGCAGGAACCAAAGAGTCGCGATAAATCCAAAAACTAACAGGTACTGTATTCGTGCCGCGTCCGGTTAAATCAAAAGCAGGACTTGCAATGGTTTCAGTGGCAGACGTAGCGGTACTATTGTTGGCCATGCGCATGCGGGCCATACCATTACCACTGTGTGGGCCACCCGTAAGCGGCGCCGAAAGTGTGGTTACTCGGGCCCAGTTATTGGCTGTTCCGACAGCAGCCCAACCGGTTGGAAGAAACTGGTTAGCATCGAAACTTTCGCTGTGTAGTATTTGAGCATAAGTACTGGTTGCGCTGAAAAAAGAGACAGTAATAAATGCAAGGCAAGTAAGGAGAGCTTTCATAAAATTTTATTAGTTCCATACTATGTCGCTTCTTACAAGAAAGAGGTTGGTTTGAAATGAAAAAAATTAATCGGTTTTAACCCACTTCAAACGCTCCAAACGGTCACCTTGTCTGACTTCTAAAAAATACACGCCGTTTGCTAAGTCTGAAATATTAATTTGAGAAATACCTTGACGGTCTAGAATAACCTTTCCTTGATTGGAATAAATGATAATTTGTGCATTTGCAGCAATCCCGGATAAATGAAGTTCAGAAGTGGCGGGGTTTGGAAATATCTTAACAGCATCCTTTTCGAGATCTAAACTGCCAGCACTCGGGCAACTTTTGCCTGAAAGAAAATCCCAAATGACCTGCGGTGAATAAAAATCCATATTGATGATCCCCGCACCGCCAACCAGCGTATTGATGCCCGGCCATTGATGCCCTCCTCCGGTAATTTTAATCAGTTTTAAGGCTGAACTGCAATTCTGATAGGTATAAAGCGTAGGCGAGGATAGGTCGGTCAGGCTATTATTAGGCATTGCCGTTGCGCTCGGATTGGGGTCACAACTTAAAAAACTCTGCCATTTATTCATGGTTTGATCAACAGATACGCCCGTTTGCGAACC
>JAURHO010000079.1 GCA_030833265.1 Crocinitomicaceae bacterium
ACTTATTCGGTGCAGCTCATTAGTTCTACAGATATTGGTTGTACAGATTCCTTGACCTTAACAGCAACTGTCATGAATAACATTGCGGTTTATGTGCCAAATGCATTTACACCTGATCAAAACGAATTCAATACGTTGTTCTATCCCGTATTCTCTACCGGTTTTGAACCAAAAGGATACAGCTTTACCATCTTTAACCGCTGGGGAGAAGAAATCTTTTTCAGTAATGATCCAAAAGCTGCTTGGGATGGCGCGATGTCAGATGGTACCAACTGCCCTGATGGCATTTATAATTACCTCATCAAGTATAAAGAAACAGCAAAAGGCGAGGAGCGAACGGTGCTTGGCTTCGTACATTTGTTGCGCTAACTGCAGTAAACAAGTTTGCTGGTATTTTGAAGTCAAAAAAAAATCCTGCCGAAGCAGGATTCATTTTTTCAAGTGGCTTGATGCCATTTTCCAAATTAATATTCGTCTTCGTTAAAGAGAAAGTCTTCACGGGAAGGGTAATCTGGCCAAATTTCTTCAATGCTTTCATACATATCGCCTTCGTCTTCAAGATCTTGTAGGTTTTCTACAACTTCAAGCGGTGCGCCTGTACGGATTGCAAAGTCAATTAGTTCCTCTTTGGTGGCAGGCCACGGTGCGTCTTCGAGATAGGAGGCAAGTTCCAGTGTCCAGTACATGTTTACTTATTTTAGGTTATTTTTTGGCAAAAGTAATTTTTATTTCCAAAAATCCAAGCCCATCTGCAAAAATCACAACAATTAATTGCGTGGCGTCCAGGTATGTTCTGCTGCGCCCTTGTCGAGTGCTAGTTTTCTAGAAAGTACAAAAAGGTAGTCGCTGAGGCGATTGAGGTACATCAAAACGCGTGCTTCAACCCCTTCTAGTTCATCAAGTGTTACTACCATGCGCTCTGCTCTTCTACAAATGCAGCGTGCCACATGCGTGTGTGCTGCATTGATGTGACCACCAGGTAAAATGAAAGCAGTCAATGCAGGAAGTTGCTCATCCATGACATCCATCCAGTGCTCTAATTTTTCGATGTCGGAGTCGAGTAAGTCAGGGAGCTGCATTTTGTTCTTTTCGGGGTCAGCGGCTAAATGCGCGCCAATGGTAAATAGGCGATCTTGGATTTCATGAAGTTGCGCTTGCATGCGCACATCGATATCAAGACAAGCAATGAGACCAATGTAAGAATTGAGTTCATCAATAGTGCCATAGGCTTCAATGCGCACATCTCCTTTTGAAACGCGTGTACCGCCAATTAGGCCAGTACTGCCTTGGTCACCTTTTTTGGTATAAATTTTCATGGTTGAAATTTAAGCAAATTGTTCGCAAAGAGCTGTGACTTCATCCTCTGAATAACGCATGGATAAAAGGCGCTTCATGACACCCTCAACAATGCTATCGGGGCAAGAAGCCCCGGAAGTCAGGACTATTTTGAGTTCTTTTTGATTGGGTAAAAAATGATTTTGTTTGCTGAGTTCATTTTGATGGATGTCAAAGCTATTGATACTTTGGTCAGCATGGATTTCATCGGCATCTTTGATGAAATAGGTCTTGAATTTTTGCTCGAGCAATTCCACTAAATGACTCGTGTTTGAAGAGTTGTAGCCGCCAACAACTAGGGCAAGATCCGCTTCTTCTTCAAGCAGGCCATAGGTAGCCGTTTGATTGTCATTGGTTGCATAACAAAGGGTGTCACGCGTATCTGCAATGTGATTTTTGATTTCAGCCTCGCCATGCAGATCAATCATGACCGTGCGCAAATAATTGGTAATGGCTTCGGTTTCTGAAGCCAGCATGGTGGTTTGGTTGACGACGCCTATTTTATTTAAATGAAGGCTTGGATCAAAACCCGCACTCATTTTTCCTTCAAAAAAAACAAGAAATTCAGCTGGCGTTTTCTGACCTTTTAAATAAGCGCCTAAGAACTCAGCCTCGGGCATGTCTTTAATAATTAAAGCAGGGGCACTTGAGGCGGCATGGGAAAAGGTAGCTCTGGTTTCTTCGTGTTGGTGCTTGCCGTGTATAATGATAGTGTGAGCGGTTGCACCGAGTTTGTCTGAACGATTCCAGACTTTCTCCACGAAAGGACAGGTGGTGTTGTAGGTTTGAATATCGAGCCCTAAGGCTTTAAGTTGTTGCTCAATTTCAAGCGTGGTTCCGAATGCCGGAATGAGCACGATATCTTGCGGTGTTAGGGTTGCGAAGTCAATGAGCTGCTTGCCATTGGTGTCTTGAAGAAATTGAATGCCATTGGCTGTTAAATCTTCATTGACAGCAGGGTTATGAATCATTTGACTTAAAAGAAAGATGCGCTTTCCTGGGTTTTCAGCCAAGGCCTTGTAGCTGCGCTCGATGGCATTTTCAACGCCATAACAGAAACCAAAGTGTCTGGCCAACAAAAAGGTGAAGTCACCTAATTGGATCTTTGATGGCCTGAAGTCCTTTTTTCTGGGGTCTTCAATTTTTCGGTTCGCCTTGATTTTTGAAATCAGGGGCGATCTATAGAAAGAAGGAACTTCGAATTGTTTCATAGCTAATTAACGCTTGAACGTTGAATTGGTTCTTTAACGAGTGGTGCCAGGGTATTGCTCAAGTGCATGGCGCAAACATTCAACTGCAGCTTTGAGATGCGCTTGATCAAGTACGTAGGCAATTCTTGCTTCTTGTAATCCTGCACCTGGTGTGGCATAAAAACCGTTAGCCGGCGCCATCATGACCGTTTGCCCTTCGTAAGCAAAGTCTTCGAGTAGCCACTGACAAAATTTCTCAGCGTTGTCTACAGGGAATTTAGCAACACAATAAAAAGCGCCGCTAGGTTTTGGGCAAAAGACACCTGGAATGCTATTTAAACCATCAACCATAATATTTCTGCGCGCCACATATTCAGATACCACTTCGTCAAAATAAGATTGCGGTGTTTCAAGAGCTGCTTCTGCTGCAATTTGGTCTACGGTTGGTGGGGAAAGTCTGGCTTGGCCAAATTTCAAGACCGCTGCCATGAGTTCATGATTTTTGGAGATGATTGCACCAATGCGGGCGCCACACATGGAATAGCGCTTAGAAACGGAATCAATCATGATGACATTTTGCTCAATGCCTTTTAAGTTCATGACTGAAAAAGGTTGGGCACCGTCATAACAGAACTCGCGGTAAACTTCGTCAGCGAATAAAAAGAGATCGTGTTTTTGTACAATTGCTTTGAGTTGCTCGAGTTCAGATTGGGCATAAAGATAACCAGTAGGGTTACCGGGGTTGCATATAATGATTGCTTTGGTTTTGCTCGTGATCTTCGCTTCAATTTCAGCCACAGGTGGTAAAGCAAAGCCCACTTCAATACTTGATGTGACTGGAACTACTTTTAGACCTGCCATGACCGCAAAGCCATTGTAGTTGGCATAAAAAGGCTCAGGAATAATGACTTCGTCGCCAGGGTTGCAGGCACTCATGAGTCCGAAAATAAGGGCTTCTGAACCACCCGTTGTAACAATGATGTCTGCAGCATCGACAGGAATTCCTTGTTTTTGGTAGCTAATTGCCAATTTGTTGCGGTAACTTTCAAAGCCAGCCGAATGGCTGTACTCGAGTACTTTGTGGTCTAAATTTTTAATGGCTTGGAGCGCCACATCAGGCGTTTGGATATCTGGTTGGCCAATGTTTAAGTGATAAACAATTTTACCCGCTTTTTTTGCTGTTTCGGCGTAAGGAACAAGTTTTCTGATTGGGGAGGCAGGCATTTCTTGCCCTTTGATGGCTATTTTTGGCATAACTTATTTTTCGTTGTCTGACAAAATTAAGCATTCTTTTTGAGCGACTTTTTTGATTTAAATCCTTTTTTACTATATTCGCCTAACTAATTCTAACAAAAGAACGCCTATAGACCAATTTTACTTTTAACCGTTGAATCCTTTTTCAGCACTAAAGTGTAAATTATGGTCTTGTCTCAATGTTCTGATTCTCAATTAGTAAAATCCTACATTTCCGGTAATGAAACCGCTTTTGAAGTCTTGTTAAACAGACACCAAGAAGCCATTTTTAAGTTTATTTTTCATAAACTCAAAGACAGTGAATTGGCCAATGACGTGTTTCAAGAAACCTTTATTAAGGTCATTCAGAAACTAAAGGTAGGAGCCTATCAAGAAGAAGGTAAATTTTTACCTTGGGTTTTGCGCATTGCACATAATTTGGTCATTGACCACTTTAGAAAGCAGCGCAAACATCGCCTCATTTCAGAGCGCCATTCCATTTCTGAAGACTACAACATTTTTCATCGCATTGCCAGTGAAGAGCCCAACTTCGTACAACAAGCAAGTTTTGAAGAGTTAAAAGCGCAGTTGCATGAAATGCTCCAACACTTGCCAGATGCCCAAAAAGAAATGATTTACATGCGTCTTTTTCAGGACCGTGCATTTAAAGAAATTGCCGAATCTGAGGGAATTAGTATCAATACGGCGCTTGGTCGCATGCGTTATGCGGTACTGAATTTAAGAAAGCTCATTGAATCCAAAGAGTTAACTATCGCGTTTTGATGCGCCTTTCATAATGCCGCTAAATATCTCGCAATTCAAATTTGCTACGTATCTTTGTAGACACACGTAAGCAATATGTTTGAGAATCTAACCGATAAGTTTGAAAGAGCCTTTAAAGTCCTGAAAGGACAGGGGCAAATCACCGAAATTAACGTAGCTGAAACGCTCAAAGAAGTCCGTAGAGCTTTGCTCGATGCCGACGTCAGTTTCAATACGGCCAAACACTTCACCAACGTAGTCAAAGAAAAGGCACTTGGTAGAGACGTACTCAATAGTGTTTCGCCGGGTCAGCTCATGATTAAAATTTGTCATGAAGAGCTCATCGAGCTCATGGGTGGCAATGAAGTAGATATCAACCTCAAAGGTTCGCCAGCCATCATTTTGATGTCGGGTTTGCAAGGTTCGGGTAAAACAACCTTTACCGGAAAGCTTGGTGCCTATCTCAAGAACAAAAAAGGTAAAAAAGTACTCTTGGTAGCCTGTGACGTCTACAGACCAGCCGCCATTGACCAATTGCACGTGCTCGGAGAGCAACTTCAAATTGAAGTTTTCTCAAACAAAGAAGAAAAAAATCCAATTCAGATTGCACAGGCGGCTATTCAGCATGCCAGAAGCAATGCGTTTAATGTAGTGCTTGTCGATACCGCAGGTCGTTTGGCCGTTGACGAGCAAATGATGAACGAAATTGCAGCGCTCAAGCAAGCCATTCAGCCAGCTGAAACCCTGTTTGTGGTTGATGCCATGCTGGGTCAAGATGCCGTCAATACAGCTAAAGCCTTTAACGAGCGCATCGATTTCGATGGCGTGGTCTTGACCAAACTCGATGGCGATACACGTGGTGGTGCGGCTTTATCCATTAAGGCAGTGGTCAACAAACCCATCAAGTTTGTCGGTACTGGTGAAAAAATGGATGCCCTTGATGTCTTTTATCCAAAAAGAATGGCAGATCGCATCCTAGGGATGGGTGATGTTGTTTCCTTGGTAGAACGCGCTCAAGAGCAATTCAACGAAGAGGAAGCGCGCAAGTTGCAAAAGAAAATCATGAAAGATCAATTTGATCTCAATGATTTCTTGGCGCAATTGCAGCAAATCAAAAAAATGGGTAACGTCAAAGACCTCATGGGCATGATTCCAGGAATGGGCAAGGCCATGAAAGATGTCGATATTCCAGACGACGCATTCAAAGGTATTGAAGCCATCATTTTATCCATGACACCAAAAGAAAGAGCCAATCCGGGCTTGCTCAATCCTTCCAGAAAGTCCAGAATTGCCAAAGGAAGCGGTACCGACATCCAAGAAATCAATAAACTGCTCAAGCAGTTTGAGGAAATGCGCAAAATGATGAAACTCATGAGCAACCCTAGAAACATGATGGGGATGATGAGCAAATTGAAAGGAATGGGCGGAATGCCTGGCATGTAAGCATGGAAGACCAAGGCCCTTCTTCTTGGTATGAAACCAAACCTCAACTTGAAAAAGTCAAAGTTGAAGGAAATTGGGGCTTAACTGCTTTTTCAGTGCTTGTCTTTGTACTAAGTTTTCTTTACGTATTTTCCGACCAACTCGATTTCGTTTTCTATTTAGTCTCGGTCTTGTTTATTCATGAGCTTGGTCATTATTTGCTCATGAAGCGCTACAAATACCAAGATTTGCGCATGCTTTTCATTCCTTTAATGGGTGCTTTTGTTCAAGGGTCAAAGCTCAATTATTCTCAGAAAGAGAGTTTTTTAGTGATTGCTGCGGGGCCTTTTCCTGGGGTGTTTTTAGGGCTTCTTTGTTTGCATTTTTCAGTTGCCTATCAATTATCTTGGCTCTTAGAACTTTCATTTCTGTTCTTATTTTTAAATGTCATCAATCTGTTTCCTATAGACCCGCTAGACGGAGGGCAACTTTTTAAATTATTTGTCAAACGCAAACGCGATTTCTTTCTTCTGATTTTTTCTTTATTGTCGTCCTTGCTCATGATGACGGTAGGTTACCTCATTGAAAGTTGGATACTTTTTGCCTTTGGCTTACTAATGTCTTTCAAAGTCAGGGGTTTTCAGCGCAACTATGAATTGCGCAAGTACCTAGACGAATTGGAACTAAACTACGAACTCAATTACGAAGATCTTTCAGATTACGATTACCACCAACTTAAAAATGCCATATTAGACCAGCAACCGCGTTTGGCGCAGTTGGTTGAATTACAGGGTGCTGAGGCGGCAGAACTTGTGGCTGCGCATGTCAATGCAGTACTTTTAGCGCCGTTAAAAAGAGATGCTTCTACTCGGTTCAAAGCTTTGATTATTATCTTTTGGTTACTTTCTATTGCTTTGCCCGTCTATTTGTTATTGGGTCCAACCTATGACTTCACTTGGTATTTTGAAAAACTATAAATGCTGTTTCTTGCTATTTGGCATCCTTTTGTTTGTTCAAACAACAGTCAAGGCCCAGTGCGATCAAGTTTTTATTTCGGGTAAAGTCCTAGATACGCTCCGTGAACAGAATTTCTTCAACCTGATGGTCATTAATAAATCAACAGGAAGAGGTGTTTTTGGTCAGCCTAACGGTAATTTTTCAGTTTATGCCAGACCCGGCGATCGCATCGCTTTATCGACAAAAGGTTATCCTATCTATGAATTCATAGCCAAACCCGACGAAAACTGTCAGTGCAGGGTAGAAGCTTATATCGAACGCTTGCCGCAAGAAGTACAGGCAGTGGTCGTGAGGCCGCTCAAAACACTCGAACAAATTAAAGAAGAACGCGAGGCATTGGCACTGCGAGAAACCAGAACAGTTACAGGAGTCAATGTGTTACAAAGCCCAATTACAGCCTTGTATCAGGCTTTTTCTAAGAAAGAACAAAACAAACGCTGGATCGCTGAGCAACAATATAAAGACTATCAAAGAAAAATCGTCCAAGAGCTTTTAAGACTATATGTGGCTTTCGATATCATTGAACTCTCAGAACAAGATTTTGACGAATTCATTACCTTCTTGAATCTAGACGAGCAATTTATTAAAACTGCCTCGGAAATGGAACTCATTTTGTTTATCAAAGAT
>JAURHO010000080.1 GCA_030833265.1 Crocinitomicaceae bacterium
TGGAAACCAAGATGGCCTGATTCATACTACAGATATGTTTGCCTATTCTCCCAATGCAGAAACAGATGCATATGTAGATCAGCAGCAAATCAGCCTTCCTCAACAATATATGCAGGTGGGTAATATGTGGACAACACGATTTTCAGCTGTAGGCGAAATGAATGACGCTGGAGATGCATTCAAATTAGCGTTTTCTTATAAGAACTTGGTTTCAAATTCTGCGTTCGGTGTTCCAGGAACTTGTGTTTTTAAATATACAAAAGTGGAGTAGCGAATTCGCGCGCTTTCATCGCGCGATCGGTCCTCCATCTTACAAGAAAAAGTCCATTGCTGGGATTAAAGATCCCATTGAGCCGACGTGCAGTGGATAATAGCACTCCATCGTTGATTTTTATTGAATAAATGCTTCGCATTATATTTCATTCGGCCACTTCAAATTGAAGCGAGCTTCATTTGTATTGACCTTCATTCCTTTATTTCCTTCGGAAATTTATTCAATAAAAAAAGCACCTACTTGAGGTGCTTTTATCAGAGTGATTCCGCTGGGATTCGAACCCAGGGCCCATACATTAAAAGTGTATTGCTCTACCAGCTGAGCTACGGAATCTGCCGTTTTGAGGGTGCAAATATATGCATTATCTTTAGATAACACAAAGAATATATGGTAAATTTGAAATTATTTTTTCTACGCAAATCAATGCGCTGAAAGCCAAGCTGATAATATGATGAGCAAGAAGCCAATATTCTTGATTGGAATGATGGGAAGTGGAAAGTCAAGCTTGGCGCTGGCTTTGGCTACAGCTTTGACAGTTCCTATTTACGATACAGATCTCGAAATTGAACAGTTACCGGGCTATTCCGTATCTGAACTTTTTGGTGAATTTGGCGAGGCTTATTTTCGAGAACAAGAGAAGGCGCTGATTGAATCGCAGCCTACCGAGGATTGTGTGGTTGCTTGTGGCGGTGGTTTGCCCTGCGTTGATGGCATGATAGCGACTTTGTTGCAACGAGGAAGCGTTCTTTACCTGAGTGCTCCTGCTGAGGTTTTGTATGAACGTATAAAAGGTTCGGAGGATAGGCCCTTGTTAACCGATTACAACGGCTTTGAATTAATGCTCGAAAAAAGAAAAGTATTTTACGAGCAAGCAAACTTTATCATTGATGCCCGAAAAGCTCCAGAAGCTTTGCTCAATGAGTGTCTGACATGGCTTAATAAAGGTCTTTCTTGAAGCCTACCGTAAAGTTGAAAAAGAACGGTGAAATAAAGTTCGTTTGACTTGCGGTGCTATTGCTCCCGTTTGCCAATAAAAGGTAATAAGCAGTTAAGTCTGCATAAACAGTTCCTGTTGCAGGCATCGTATATTTGAGACCTCCTTGTAAAAAGCCACCAATAGCGAATATTTTGCCTTCCAAGATTTCAGAAGGGTCAGTTTGATACGCGTTTTCCCAGGTTACTGTCCCTGTTGCGTCAAGTTTGTCATAGGCTTTTTTAACCTTGCCAATGCCAAGGACGAGACCTGAGCCGCCGTATCCGGCAAAGCCGTTGTCGTAGTCATTGCCAATATAATAGCGGTTGCCACCTTCAAACAAAAAGTAACTGGTTTTGTAACGGCTATTGACTGCTAAAATGTAGGGGTTTGTATTTTGATTAATTGCAGTTACGTAGGAGTTGATCGTTTGACTGTTTGCTTTTGGTAAAAGGTAGTTCACACGCCCATAAAATGTAACATCGCCGCTTCTTGGGATTTCAATATGGCCATGCAGCCCAGGCATGCCAAGAGGTTGTTGTGCCTGGCCAGTTGTATTCATAAAGTTCGTATGGCTAAGACCACCCCCAAAGCTAATTTGAGCGCTGAGTTTGTATTGACAAATTAGACCAATTAAAACAAAGAGATATTTTTTCATGTGTTCTGTTTTACAAGAATCGTTCCAACAAAAATACGGCGTTTTAAAGCAGAATAAACAAGGTTTTGCTCATAATTAAATTCGAATTGTTTTTTGGTGTGAGATTTTCATCTAAATTTGTTTCAAATGACAAGAGTTCAGTACTTTTTCTCCTTTGTGTTAGCCACCATTTCTTTCATTGCTGCTAGGTCTATTCAGCAAGAAGGAGTGAAGTCATACTACCAAGAATTAGCAAGCTCTTTTCAAAAAGAAATTGGATTTTTTGACCTCTCAGAAACCCAAACTGCACATTACCTGCCAATGGGCTTACAACCATTCTCGGCTTTAACTTCCCTTGACACCAATTCCATGCTGGCCATTAGTCATGACTCTCTGAGTTTAATGACCTATATGCCGCAGTCCAATACATTTCATTACATGCCAGCTTTGGCTGAAGGCACCAAAATTATTCAGGTGGCTTACCACGATTCAACAGTCGTGATGCTAGACGCAGCACAGCAACTTTATTTTATGGATGCCACGCTTTCAAAAGAAGTTGCGGCTCCATTGAACATTGCCCAAGAAGATGCCACCCATAAATTGCTTTGTTTTCATCCCAATACAAGTCGTTTATTGTTTCTGAAGCAAACAGAGCAGGGCATAGATAACAAGCGCTATGCGATTCAAACGATGCGTCTTGGGGCTCAAAAAATTTCTGAAACACCTTTGTTTCAGTTTGAGCAAAGCGCACTCATTGCCTTTATTCAACAAACCCAAGATTTAAGCCTCGATGAAGTTTTTACTTTTGATCCGGTTTCAATGGCGGTGCATCCGCAAACCAATGAGTTGTATATCCTGAGCAGTACGGGTTCAATTTTAACCTTGGATCAACAAGGTAATTTCCTGAGCTTTCAAAATATCGATCTTCAGCAAATTAGCCAACCCAGAGTTTTGTCTTTTGATTTAAACGGAGACTTACTCCTCACAGACGGTTCCGTCTTGCACCCAGTAATCTTAAAGGTCCGCTGGCAGAAAATGCTTCCTAAGAAGGGGCCCCTCGTTAAATAAGCCATCTAACACCGATAAATTGCTTACGAACGTTTGCTCGTCGGCAAAAAGTTGGTAATACGCTCGCGTTACGCCATTAATTCTACCCAGCCATTCTTTTTTATCTGTTCTTGATGTCGTGAATTCTTCGCTATAATAGAGCTGATTTTCAATTCCTAAAGCGCTTGCGAGCCATTTCCAAATGAGTCCATTGAGCTCTAAAAGTGTTTTTGGTTGGGCGGTAAAAATGGCTCTCAGGTCATGTGCATAATGCTCGAAGTGGGGTGCGTTTGCGTAAGCACTTTCAATAGCACGCCAATGATCCGTGACCCATGATTTTGAGTAATCTATGAGGCAATCTTTGATCTTTACTTTTTGACCTGAAAGGTGGATAACGGGTACGTTTAACTGCAAGACACCATTGGCTGTTAAAATTTCACAGCGCGTTCGGATACTTTGTTTGACAAAGTGCTCGTGTATTTCAATGCAAGATTCAGTACTGTTCATAAGGGCCCTGACATAGGCCAGGGATGGGAAATAAGCAGTCTGAAAGCTTTGCATTAGTCGATAAAACGGAAGATTCTGTAAAAGCGTATTCCGAGGAAAGAATCGACAAATGGCGACTTCGAAAACCACACAAAAGAGGCTCTGCCCACAATATGGTCTTCAGGAACAAAGCCCCAAACTCGAGAGTCTGCAGAATGGAAGCGGTTGTCTCCCATCATCCAGTAATAGTTCATCGCAAAACGATAGTGAGTAGCCAATTTACCGTCGATGTAGATTTGATTGCCTTTAATGGCCAGTTGGTGCCCTTCGTAAGCACTGATGATGCGCTTATACCAAGCAATGTTCTTGGTGTTGATTGCGATGCGCTGTCCTTTGCGCGGAATCTGAAAGCGCTGAAAATCGGTCATGGTATTATTGACATTGAAATCTTTTGGAAACTGATCGAGGTTGGCGATTTTTTGAAGTGGTGTAGCTTGAAGCGCTTCTTGGGCAGACCACTGTGGGTAACGCACCTTCTCGAGGCGAATACGGAAGTCTTGTTCAATTTTTTGCTTTTCTTGCTTGGTTAGGTTCAAGACATAGTATTTTGGATCATTGAAGGCGTCAAAATCGGTGCGTGCGCCATCAGCAGAATTTTCAAGACCATAACGCGAGAGCATTTCAGGTGCTGAAGGGAAGGAAACCTTTGTTTTTTCAATGCGATACAACAAGGCTTGCCCCGGAGACACATAAGCTTTTTTTCCGTTCACGTACAAAACCGAATTTTTGATTTCAAGTATATCACCAGGTGTTCCAACACAGCGCTTAATGTAGTTTTCGCGCTTGTCAACCGGACGGAAAATAAGGCCGCCGTGTTTTTGGCCATATTTACTTTCTTCCATATAAACCGGGAACTCTCCGCTTCTGAAGCGCTCACGTGCAAGGTTTTTCCAGTAGTCGTGTTGTGCGATAAACTGCGTCAACATATTGTTTTCAGCTGGGGTAGGTTCGCGTCTTTCCCAAACGGCACTGACATTATTTTTAATGGCAAATTCAAAGAGCGCTTCTTGATTCACGAGACCATGGAAGTCGTGTCCCATGAGGCCGCTTGGCGTGCGTGGATCCAAGATGGCGGTATCTCCTGATGGGAAATTAAAAACCACTACATCGTTGCGCTTGATTTTTGCCCAACCAGGTAGGCGTGTGTAAGTACCCTTTTCCCAGTCAATATAAGATTTGATATTTACCATTGGTACAATGTTGTGGACCAAAGGATAGGAGAGGGGTGTAATCGGAACTTTAGGCCCGTAGGCGAGTTTATTCACAAACAAGAAGTCACCAACGACCATTGTTTTTTCCATGGAACCCGTTGGGATTTGAAACGGTTCGAAAGAATAGGTACGAATAACTGCTGCAGCAACCAATGCCCAAACAAATGAATCGCCATATTCTTTGACTCTTGGTTTGGTGCCGGGCTTATCGCGGGAAATTTTGTCAAAGCCAATGGCTAAAATATGACCAATAACAGGCAGCGCCATGAATAAAACCAAATGATCGCCCCATTTTCTGATTTCAATTTCTCTTGAATTAGACCAATTGGTAGCGGGGCCGTAGGTCAGGGCTTCATTTTTTGCAACTTGATTGAACAACAAATACGGGAAAAACAAACCTTGCAAGGTGTCCTTTAGGCTGTAAAAACCAAAACGGCGCAATAAACTCACGTTGATGGTCATCCACATCACGAGGTGAACACCCGGAAAGGCTAATAACAAAGACCACCAGGGTTTATTGAGCACTTCTTTATACAAAATGAAGTAGTTGTAGCCAGGAACCATGGCCTCCCACGACTTTCTACCAAGTTTCGGAAATACTTTGTGCCATTGCGCAAGGTAGGGATGAAGAAGAATCAGTAAGTAAAAATAAATGAAACTCATGCTTGAATGTTTAGTACGTCTGACATTTGGTAACAGCCTTTTCGGCCTTTTAAAAATTCGGCGGCAATCACGGCCCCGAGGGCAAAACCTTTGCGGTTATGGGCAATGTGTTCGATGCGAATGGTATCTATTTCGGAGTCATAGATGACCTCGTGTGTACCGGGTACATCTGGAATTCGGTGTGCCACAACCGGAATTTGAGCTGCTGAATTGGGTTCAAGGCTCCAGCTTTCATATTGTTTTTGAGTAGAGAGAATGTCATTGAGCAGACTAACGGCAGTGCCGCTTGGTGCATCTAATTTTTGAACGTGATGCGTTTCGGACAGACTCACTTTGTATTCAGGGTAGTTGGATAGGAGTTCGGCTAATTTTTTGTTGAGTGCAAAAAACAGATTTACGCCCACACTAAAGTTACTGGCGTGTAAAAGTGCTGACTGATGTTGCTCGATGCTGGCTTTTGCAAGATCGAGATCTTGAAGCCAAGCGGTGGTACCCACAACAATTGGAATTTGTTTTTCGGCGCAATAGGTAATGTGCGACAACGCTAGCTGAGGTTGCGTAAACTCAATGCAAACATCGACCAAAGACCAATCGATACTTGATAATGGGGTTTGAGAATTGATTTTAGCCACAATTTGGTGACCTCTTTCCAAAGCAATTTGCTCAATTGCCTTTCCCATTTTTCCGTATCCGAGCAGGGCGATGTTCATCTTGTAAAAATAATATAAATCAGTGAAAGCTTAGGCTTAATCTTGCCCCAACATAACCCTGAGTTGAAAAGAAGGGATCTAGATGAAAACTAAGATCGGGTGTAGTATCAAAATTCACAAAATGTGCTTCTGCGCCCGCTTCGGCAATTTGAATGAAATAAACGGCGGCAAGTCCAAGGATGGAGAGGTCTCGCCAATCTAAGTATTGCCTGTAAAGTTGCAAAACCGCGGCGTCATCGTAGAGCGCGTATTTTGGATCAAGTGTGCCGCCATTTTGGCGTTGGGTATACTCAAATTTTAATTCCTTTTGCATGCGCTGATTGCTCACTAAAAAGTATCCTGCACTACCGACCCCGGCATAGATCAGGGGAACTTTCCAGATGGCATTGTTGTGTCGGGTAGAAAGCACACTGTTTCTTATTTGGCCTGCTCCGGGAATGATGGCGGAGTAGAGCATGCTTTTCTGGTGGAAGGCTAAAATAGAAGAATCTGGTTTACTGATAATTTGAGCAAACGTCAGGTGCTGAAATAAAAAAATCAGTAATAGGGCTCTCATTCTGTTTTTTTCAACATCTCAATTAGGCGCTGAAGTTGCTGTTCTTCTTCAAAATGAATGATCAATTTTCCTTTGCCATTCGATTCTTTATCTAGGCTTACTTTACTTTGAAGTTGCTCACTGAGATACGACAAATACAGTTTTTCTGTTGTTGTCAGGGAAATTTTCTCTTTGCTACTTCCTTTTGCCGCTTCTTTGCCCTGGCTGCCTAATTCTTGGGTTGGTTTGCTGAGGGCCTCTACTGCACGAACGGAAAGTTGTTCGGTAAGGATGCGTTCAAGCGCAGCAAGCTGTTCTTTTTCAGTGCTGAGAGAAAGAAGGGCGCGAGCATGCCCCATTGACAATTGTTTGTCACGGACAGCAGCTTGAATGGGTGCGGGTAATTTGAGTAGTCTGAGGTGGTTGGCGATATGAGACCTTGACTTGGCTACCTTTTCACTGAGTTGGTCTTGGGTGAGTTTGCATTCGTCAATGAGTCTTTCATAAGAAAGTGCCACTTCAATGGCATTGAGGTCCTCGCGCTGAATGTTTTCAACCAAGGCCATTTCTAACATGGTTTGGTCATTCGCAATGCGGATATAAGCCGGAACTTCCGTTAAACCAGCCAATTGAGAAGCACGAAAACGTCGCTCTCCCGAAATCAACTGATAGCGGTCACGTCCAAGTTTGCGAACCGTCAACGGTTGAATGATGCCATGTGTTAGAATGGACAAACGCAATTCCTCCAAAGCTTCTTTTTCAAAATGCGTTCTTGGATTGAATGGATTCGCTTCGATGTGATGAATATCAATCATGGAAACAGATCCAACCGTAGCA